>NZ_JBVHYH010000076.1:0-46057 GCF_055569135.1 Kitasatospora sp. NPDC029367 | reverse complement strand
ACCCCCCCCCCCTCCCTCGCGGCACCCCCCCCCCCCCCCCCCCTCCCCCCCCCCCCCCCCCCCCCCCCCCCCCCCCCCCCCCCCCCCCCCCTCGCCCGGCTACTCCATGCCCGCCAGGACCAGCGGGAGGCGGCGCACGCCGTCGGCGACCAGCTTCACCGGCACGCCCCAGTCCTGCTGGTGCACGTGGCAGGCCGGGTACTCGATCTCCGGGTCGTCGTCGCAGGAGGCGGCCATCGCCGAGACGTGCAGCACGCCCTCGGTCACCTCGTCGGAGAGCACCAGCTCGCGGGAGAGGGCGGAGTCCGCGCCCGCACCGGAGACCAGCAGCTCGGGCGGGGTCGAGCTGACCAGCAGCCGGGTGGACGGGCCGTAGCGCTCGTCCAGCTTCTGGCCGCTCGGCGCCTCGAACACCACGTCCAGCCGCAGGGCGCCCGGGGCGACCTCGGTGGCCGCGCGCTGGGTGCGGTGCGCCACCGACTCCACCCGTACCGCCTCCTCCGGCAGCCGCAGCCTGGTCAGCCGGTGCCGGGCCGACTCGACCACCACGATGTCGCCGTCGACCAGCACCGCCCCGGAGGGCTCGCGCAGGTCGGTGGCCAGCGTGGTGACCTCGCCGCTCGCCGGGTCGAAGCGGCGCAGCGCGTGGTTGTAGGTGTCGCTGACGGCCACCGAGCCGTCCGGCAGCACGGTGACGCCCAGCGGGTGCTGGAACAGGGCCTGGTCGGCGGCGCCGTCCCGGTGGCCGAAGTCGAACAGCCCGGTCCCGACGGCCGTTTCGACCGCGCCCGTTTCACGTGAAACGAAGCGCAGCGCGGAGGTCTCCGAGTCGGCGACCCAGAGCCGCTCGCCGTCCGCGGAGACCGCGAGGCCGGACGGCTGGGCGAACCAGGCCTCGGCGACCGGGCCGTCCACCAGGCCCTCGTTGGTGGTGCCGGCCGCCACGCCGACCGTGCCGGCAGCCGGGTCGTACGCCCACAGCTGGTGCACGCCCGCCATCGCGATCCACAGTTTGCCGTCGAACCAGGCGACGTCCCACGGCGAGGAGAGGTCCACCTCGCGGGCCGGGCCCTCGGTCGGCGAGCCCTGCCACCACTGGCGGCCGGTGCCCGCCAGGGTGGTCACGCTGCCGTCGGCCAGCCGCACGCCGCGCAGCGCGTGGTTCACGGTGTCCGCGACGACCACGTCGTAGTCGTGGCCCTCCGGCAGCAGCGCCAGGCCCTGCGGCTCGCTGAACCGCGGGCTGGTGCCGTCCACCAGGCCGCGCTGCCCGTCACCGATCCGGCGCACCACCTTCTCGCCGTCCTCGGCCAGCTCGACCAGGGAGTGGTGGCCGGAGTCGGCCACCAGGAAGTGGCCGTTCGGGAGCCGCACCGCCTTGCCGGGGAACTTGAGGTCCTCGCTGCTCGGCTCCGGCGGCACGTACGGGCCGTCGCCGCGGCGCAGTGTGCCCTTGGCCTCGTGCTCCGCCTCCAGCTCGGCCACCAGCCGGGCGATCGCGTGGGCGTGGCCCTCACCGGCGTGCTGGGCCACCACGTAGCCCTCGGGGTCGATCACCACGAGGGTCGGCCAGGCCCGGACGGCGTACTGCTTCCAGGTCGCCAGGGCCGGGTCGTCCAGCACCGGGTGGTGCACCTCGTACCGGGCGACGGCGTCCACCACGGCCTGGTGGTCGGCCTCGTGCACGAACTTGGGGGAGTGCACCCCGACGATCACCACGGTGTCGCGGTGCCGCTCCTCGAGCTCGCGGAGCTCGTCCAGGACGTGCAGACAGTTGATGCAGCAGAAGGTCCAGAAGTCCAGGACGGTGATCTTGCCTCGGAAGTCGGCGAGGGTGAGGGTCTTGCCGCCGGTGTTCAGCCAGCCGCCTGCTCCGATGAGTTCGGGGGCGCGGACGCGTGCACGAGATGCCATGGGTGTATCCAACCGTATTGGGGGTGGGGGCATTCCGGGGGTGTGTGGGGGCCGCTGCGCGGGGCTGGGGTGTGGGGGTGGGCTTTCGGGAGGGTGGGTTGGTCCGGGGGCGGTTCCGGGGGTGGGCGCTCCGGGGGCTGGATGATTTTCGGACCGCCGACCCTCATGGTGGGGGGTGCTCGCCGTTGGCGGTCTGAAAATCACCCGTCACGCCCCTCTCCGCACCCACCCCCTCCACCGCCCCCTCCCGCAGCGCGTCCCTCTCGCCTGGGTCGGGTGGGGGGAGGGGGGTGGTGGGGGTGGGTGGGTTGGTGCGGGTTGGGGGGTGGGGGTTGGGGGGTTGCTGAGGGGTGGGTTGGTTGGGGGTGGGGGTGGTGCGGGTCAGGGGAGGAGGCGGAGGTCGGTGGTGGGGTGGGTGGCGGTCTGGTGGCGGAGGAGGTGGGGGCCGAGCCAGAGGGCGAGGTCGAGCTGTTCGCCGGGGCGGGTGAGGGTGGCGGTGAGGTGGTCGGCGAAGGCGTCGAGTTGGTCGGGGGTGACCTGGCGGCCGGTGTAGCGGGTGGTGTGTTGGGTGGGGAGTTCGGCGGCGCGGGCGGCGAGGGCGCGGGTGATGTCGTCGGGGCCCGGGGGTGGGGAGGGGGTGGTGGGGGTGCTGGGCGTGGTGGGCGTTTCGGTGCCCCACCAGAGGGTCAGGTCGACGTCTGCGGGCTCTGGGCCGAGCAGGGTGCGGGCGGCCGTCCAGTAGCCGTCGGCGCCGGAGGCGTCGATGCCGAAGGTGGCCTCCACCAGGCCGTGGCGGCGCAGCAGGGCGATGGTCTCGCGGGCGTGGGCGCGGAGCACTGCGTAGGTGTCCAGGGGGTACGGCTCGCGTCGGGCGGGGGTGAGTACCAGCCAGTGGTCGTAGCGGTGCTCGGTGGCCCGGCCGGGGCGGGGGCCGAGGAGGTCGGCGGGGTCGGTGGAGATGCGGACCCGCATGGTGCTGCCGCCGTCCGGGGCGGGGGTCTCGCCCCAGGGCCCGCCGTCCGCCCCGTACCGGAGGCCGAGCAGGGTGGCCAGTTCGCCGCTGGTGGGGGCGAGGCCCGCGGGCCAGCGCAGGTGGAGGTCGGCGTCGACGGACACGGGGGGCTCCTGGGGCTGCCGGGCGGGGGTGCTCGGATGCTACGGGTGCGGAAGATCGGCCTGCCAGCGGATTTCGCCGTCCACGGTGTGCGGGGTGGGGTGCAGGCCGAGGGTGCGGGCGATGTGGGCGGAGGCGAGGGGGTGGGGTCCTGCGCGCGGCGGTGCTTTGCGGTGGGGGTGGGGGAGGGTCGAATGGGTGGTTCGAGTTCGACGACGGAGGAGGTCCACGTGCGGTATCTGGTCAGGGAGAAGCTGTTCGCGGTCGGTGACGACTACTGGATCGAGGACGACCGGGGGCACAAGGCCTACCTGGTGGACGGCAAGGTGCTGCGGCTGCGGCACACCTTCGAGCTCAAGGACGTGCACGGGCGCGTGGTCGCGGTGGTGAAGGAGAAGATGCTCACCGTCCGCGATGCGATGAAGATCGAGGACGCCGACGGCGAAGTGGTCGCGACCGTACGGGAGAAGCTGTTCACCCCGTTCCGCGACAAGTACCTGGTGGAGCTGGCCTCCGGCGGCGAGCTCAGGATCCACGGCGATCTGATCGACAAGGACTACCGGGTGGAGAACCACCACGGCGACCAGCTCGCCCGGATCTCCCGCAAGTGGTTCCGGGTCCGCGACAGCTACGGGGTGGAGGTCGCCGACGGGGCGGACACCGGGCTGCTGCTCGCGATCGCGGCCTGCGTCGACCACCTGGTGGCGGAGGAGCACTGAGTCATCGGTCGCCGTGCCCCCAGCCCTTCCGACCTCGTCGCTCACCTCGGGGTAACCACCCACTCCGAAGTGCGTACTTGATCACGGACGCGGCTGGGCCGAGGCTGATCGGCATGGCACAGAACACAGTTGAGACCTCGCCCAGGACCCCCGTCACCCTGCTCGGCCTCGGCGCGATGGGCACCGCGCTGGCCCGTACCTGGCTCGCCGCCGGGCACCCGCTCACCGTCTGGAACCGCACCGCCGCCCGTGCCGAACCGCTCGCCGCCGAGGGCGCCGTGGTGGCGGCCACCGTCGCCGAGGCCGTCGCCGCCGGGCGGCTGGTGGTGGTCTGCCTGCTCGACGACGACTCCGTCGAGCAGGCGCTGGACGGGGTGGAGCTGGCCGGGAAGGACCTGGTCGACGTGGTCACCAGCACCCCCGAGCAGGCCCGGGCCCGGGCGGCCTGGGCCGAGGCGCGCGGGGCCCGCTACCTGGACGGCGGGATCATGGCCGTGCCGCCGATGATCGGCGTCCCGGAGGCCGGGGCGTACGTCTTCTACAGCGGTTCGGCGGAGGTCTTCGAGGAGTACCGGGAGGTGCTGGGCGTGCCGGCCGGGGCCCGGTACGTCGGCGCGGACGCCGGGTACGCGGCGCTGCACGACGTGGCGCTGCTCAGCGCGATGTACGGGATGTTCGCCGGGATCGCCCACTCCTTCGCGCTGGTCCGGGGCGAGGCGGTGGCGCCGGGCGAGCTGGCGCCGCTTCTGCGGGAGTGGCTCACCGCGATGGCCGGATCGGTCGAACGGACGGCGGCGCAGCTGGAGAGCGGGGACTACACGAGTGGCGTGGTCTCCAACCTGGCGATGCAGGTCGCGGGCAAGGGGACGCTGCTGCGCACCGCCGAGGAGCAGGGGGTGAGCGTCGAACTGCTGTCCCCGTACTTCCGGTTGATGGAACACCGGTTGGCGCTCGGCAGCGGCGCCGAGGACCTCACCGGAGTGGTCGACCTGCTGCGGCGGTGAGGGCCGGCCGGTAACGTACCGGCATGGCTGACCTTGAAGAACGCGCCAATGTCGTCGCGTCCGGCCCCCGGCAGACCGGGGCGGGGGTGGGCGTCCGCCGACGCCGCGCCGCCGACCTCGCCGACTGCGTACGGGCCCTGGGCGACGTCCACACCACCGACGGCTACCCCGCCGAGTGGCCCGAGCGGCCCGCCGCCTGGCTCAGTCCGGACGGCCTGCTGGCCGCCTGGATCGCCGAGGCGGACAACCGGATCGTCGGCCACGTCGGCCTGGTCCGCAGCGGCCCCGGCGACCTCGCCCCCGGGCTGTGGAGCCTGCGCACCGGCGGCAGACCGGAACTCACCGCCCTGATCGGCCGCCTGTACGTCGCCCCGGCCGCCCGCGGCCGCGGGGCCGGCACCCGGCTGCTCGCCCACGCCGTGGTGCACGCCCGGACCCTCGGGCTGCACCCCGTGCTCGACGTGCTCGCCACCGACACCGCCGCCCTGGCCCTCTACCGCCGCCTCGGCTGGACCCTGCTCGGCAGCGGTGAACAGCGCTGGGCCTCCGGGCGCACGGTCGACGTGCACTGCTTCGCCGCGCCGCGGGGGTAGGGCCGGCGGGTGCGGCTCGGCGGCTCGGGCGATCGGGCGGCTCGGGCGATCGGGCCGCCGGACGTCAGTTCCGGGTGTAGAGCGGCAAGCCGTGGGCGGCCGCCGTTGCCGCGATCATCAAATCCATGCGGTGAGGCCGGGGATCGCGCTTGACCTGGATGGTGAGCGCGGTCAGCGTGCCGAATCTCCGAGCTGCCTCCCGGTCGAACGGGAGCGTGGTGAACCGGCAGGAGCCGTGGGTCGATCTGAGGCAGGTGTCGAGCAGCCCGCGTTGGTGTCGCCCGGTCACGCCTGCTCCCACGGGTCGTCGTCGCCGACCCGGTCCTCGTCGCCGTAGAAGGCATCGGCCTTCGGCACGGATCTCTGCTGCGTCGATCACGGGTGCGTTCTGCCACTTCCGTTGGAGCTCTTCGACGGGGACGAACCGGCGGCGACTGCTGATCGGCCGGACCTCGGCGATCGCGGTGCCGTTTCGGGTGATGTGGTAGATCTCTCCGGCTTCGACGTCGTCGAGCACGGCCTTGGACCGCGCCGCGAGTTCGCACTGCGTGATGGTCTTCATGGAGCCATTGTGTTGCGGCGAAGGCAAGGGGATCCCCCGGCGGGGGGAGGGGGATGGTCATGCCGGGGGAGGCCGGGGCCGGGGCGGGTGGGTGAGCCTGGGGCCATGGTGAACAGGGAGTGGGTGCGGGACGGTCGGGCGGTGGTCGGCTGGGGCCTCGGGTACGCGGGGTTCGGGGCGGGCTGTGGGCTGAGCGGGACGGCGCTGTGGGGGACCGGCTGGGTCGGGTGGGCGGTCGCCGGGGTCGGGGTGGTGGCGGTCGGGGCGGGGTGGGCGGCGGCACGGGGGCGGCCAGGGCGGTGGCTGACCGGGGGGTTGTGGCTGCTGTGCGGGCTGGCCGCGGCGGCGTCCTGGAGCCTGCTGATGGACGTGGTGACGCTGCTGTTCGGGCAGGCCGTGGACAGCGTCCCGGACGCGGTGCACAAGGTGCTGGCGGCGGCCGGGGCGCTGCTGCTGGCGCGCACCGCGCGGGCCCGGGGGCCGGTCCCGGCTCGGGCGGCCTTGCGGCCGGCGCCCTCGGCGGCCCCGGCCACCGTCCAACTCGCGGCCTGGGCGGGGACCTTGGCCTTCGTGCCGTACCTGGTGATGAAGCTGGTCTGGGCCTTCGGCGGCAGCTTCGCGGGGATCAGCGGCGACCGGATGTACGCCGACTACGTGCGCAACGGCTCCTCCGGGCTCTGGCTCACCCTGGAGCGCTGGGGGCTGGACGGCACCGTGCTGCTGGCGGCGGTCGGGGTGTTCCTGCTGTGGGGGCTGGTGCGGCCGTGGGGGCAGGTGTTCCCCCGCTGGACCCTGCCGCTGCGCGGCCGGCCCGTACCGCGCTGGCTGCCGCTCACCCCGGCGCTGATCGGCGCGGTCACGCTGGCGCCGTACGGGCTGCTCGGGATCGGCTACCTGTCGCTGTGCGCGGCCGGGGTGGCCGAGATGCGGGTGGGCGCGCTGGGGACGCCGGAGCAGGCGATGCAGATCGGGTGGGTGGGGATGTGCGCGTTCGCCGGGTACGGCATGGCGCTGGCGGTGGCCACCCGCTCCTACTGGCGGCGGACCGGGGCGTGAGCGGGGCCGGGGAGCGAGGGGTGTTTGCTGAGGCGGCAACAAAGCTTGCCGATACGGGATGGTCGGTCGCAGCCTGGCGGTGGAAGCTACCTTCGACCCACCGACCCATGCACCGGAGAGGGAACACCATGTCCGCACACCAGCACGGGCAGCACCAGCACGGCCACGGGCAGGTCCCCGCCGCCGACCTCGACTGGGACGCGCTCGCGGCCCACCTGGAGCGGGAGGCCGACCTGCGGGCCGACGCCGTCACCGCGGCCGGGCAGTGGCTCGCCGGCCTCGCCGGGGACGGCACCGTCCGCCGGATCCTCGACGTCGGCGCCGGGCCCGGGGTGATCGCCCAGCAGCTCGCGGCCGTCTTCCCGGCCGCCGAGGTGGTCGCCGTCGACCGGTCCGCCGCCCTGCTGGAGCGCGCCCGGACCCGCTCCGGCGGTCGGCTGGACACCCAACAGGCCGACCTGCCCGCCGAGTTCGACAAGCTCGGCGAGGCCGACCTGATCTGGTCCGGCAACGCCATCCACCACCTCGGCGACCAGCAGGCCGCGCTCACCGCGCTGGCCGGACGGCTGCGCCCCGGCGGCCTGCTCGCCGTCGCGGAGAGCGGCCTGCCGCCGCGCTTCCTGCCCCGCGACTTCGGCCTCGGCCGGCCCGGCTTCCAGGCCCGGCTGGACGCCGCCCACGAGGACGGCTTCACCGCCATGCGGGCCGAACTGCCGGACGCCACCGAGGAGATCGAGGACTGGCCGGCCATGCTCCGGCGGGCCGGACTCGAACCCAGCGGCACCCGGACCTTCCTGGTCGACCACCCGGCGCCGCTGGCCCGCCCCGTCCGCGAGTACCTGCACACCCAGCTGGTCCGGCGCCACGACCAGCTGGCCGAGGCGATCGACCCGCAGGACCGGGCGACCCTGGAGGCGCTGATCGACGAGGACGCGCCGACCGGGATCCTGCGGCGGGCGGACGCCTTCTACCTGTCGGCGATGACGGTGCACACCGGGCGCAGGGGCTGAGCGGGCCGCCGCGCGGGGCCGGGATCCCGGCTGGGGTCAGGGGGCGACCTGGAGGAAGGCCAGTACGGCCAGGACCCGGCGGTGGTCCTCCTCGGAGGGGGGCAGGTCGAGTTTGAGGAAGATGTTCGCGGTGTGCTTCTTCACGGCCCGCTCGGTGATCACCATCCGCTCGGCGATGGCCCCGTTCGAGCGTCCCTCCGCCATCAGCTCCAGGACTTCGCGCTCACGCGGCGTCAGGCGCTCCAGCGGACCGCTGCGGCCGGTGTTGTTGACCAGCATCGCGATCACCTGCGGGTCCAGCGCGGTGCCGCCCGCCGCCACCCGGTGGACCGTCGCCACGAACTCGTCGGGGTCGAAGACCCGGTCCTTGAGCAGGTAGCCGATCGCGCCGCTGCCGTCGGCGAGCAACTCCTTGGCGTAGAGCTGCTCCACGTACTGGGAAAGCACGAGCACCGGCAGACCGGGGATCTGCCGGCGCGCTTCCAGAGCCGCCTGCAGGCCCTCGTCGGTGAACGTCGGGGGGAGTCGTACGTCGACGACTGCCACGTCCGGCCGTTCGGTGAGGAGGGCCTGCAACAGGTCCGGTCCGGTGTCCACCGCGGCCACGACCTCGAAGTCGTAGGCCTGCAGCATCCGGACCAGACCGTCCCTCAGGAGGAAGAGGTCCTCCGCGAGTACAACTCGCACGGCAGCTCCATCGTCAGGGTCGTGGGGCCGCCGAGCGGACTGCGGACGGCCAGGACTCCGTCGAAGGTAGCAAGCCGGCGCTCCAGGCCGCGCAGGCCGGTGCCGCGCGAGGGGTCGGCGCCGCCGGTGCCGTCGTCCGTGACCTGGGCCTTCAGGGTGCCGTTCTCGTACCAGAGTTGGACGTCGACGTGGCTCGCGCTGGAGTGCTTGGCGGCGTTGGTGAGCGCCTCGGAGACGGCGAAGTAGACGGCGGACTCGACCGGGGCCTCGGGGCGGCCGGGCAGTTCGGCGGAGACCGTCACGTTCAGCGGGCTGTCCATCCCGAGGGCCCGGACGGCGTCGGCCAGGCCGCGGTCGGCCAGCACCGGCGGGTGGATGCCGCGGACCAGGTCGCGCAGCTCGTTCAGGGCGGAGGCGGAGGCCTGGCGGGTCTCGGCGAGCAGCTGCTTGGCGGCCTCCGGGTCACGCTCGACCAGCCGCTCGGCGACGCCCAGGTTCATGCCCATGGCCACCAGCCGGGCCTGGGCACCGTCGTGCAGGTCCCGCTCGATCCGGCGCAGTTCGGCGGCCTGGGTGGTCAGCGCGTCGCGCCGGGTCTCGGTGAGGTGGGCGACCTTGCGCTCGGCGGCCAGCGCCTCGGCCCGGGCGGTCGGGCCCAGCAGCGCCTTGGCGAGCCTGGTGTGGCCGCGCAGGGCGGCCGGGGCGAGCGCCAGGCCGGCCAGCATCACCGGGACGCCGAACAGGGCGGCGGTGCCGGCGGCAGCCGAGTCGGTGACGTGGATCCACAGGTACCAGGTGTTGCCGCCGTGGTCGGAGATCGACTGCCAGACCTGCGGCAGCACCAGGCCGAGGACGCCGTAGCCGACCACCAGGAGCGGGAACAGCGCCACCGTGAGGCCGATCACCGGATCGACCAGCAGCCAGAGCAGATCGCGCCAGGTGGCCTGGTCCGACAGCAGCGCCTGGCAGCGCTTCCAGGCCCCCTGGAGGCCGGGCGCCGTCTCCGGCAGCGGCTGGTAGGGGTCACGGATCTCGACGCCGGCCCAGCGGGCGGCGAGCCGGCGCCGCAGCCCGGCCAGGCCGCGGACCGCGAGGATCGTGGGCGGCACCAGCAGCGCACCGACCGCGAGGCCCATCAGCGAGGCGGCGACCGAGGCGGCGACCAGCAGCAGCAGCTGCGGCACGGCGAACGCGGCCAGCGCGGGGCCCCGCAGCAGGGACCGGACGGCGTGGCCCAGCATGCCGAGCGGGTTGCGCCGGCTGCGGCCGCCCGTGGTGTCGGTGTTCTGCACGTTGTTCACAACTCCCGTGGTGATGCTGCTGGTCATGACCGCTCGGCCCTTTCCGTGACGGCCTCGCGGCCGGTATCCCTACCCGTTGCTTGCTGACGACATCCAGACTGCCGCCCGCCGTCGCTCCGATCACTGGGCCCTGGACCCCTGTTGGTGGTACCTGGGTACACCCCCCGATCGACGCCCAGAGGCCATGTCCCGGAAACGGTGCCCGGCCTAGTGTTGCGGGTGTCGGGAAGCGACCCGCCGCAAGGGCGCCGGAGCTTCCACAAATCACTTGTATCGAACGGGAGTTCATCATGAGCGTGCGACGCGTCGAGGGGAACCGGCCGCTGGTCCGACGGGGTTGGGTGCGACTGGTCCTGGTGCTCGCGGCGATCGGTCTGTTCCTGTACGGGCTCACGCCGGACCGGGCCCACGCGGCCACCGCGACGGCGGGCAGCGGGAGTTCGGCGGCGGCGGGCGGCTCGACGGCGCCACCCGACCCCGGATCGGTGAAGCGGCTGTTCGACGAGCTCGTGCCGAAGCTGCTCGCCGAGCACCGGATCCCCGGCGCGGCGGTCAGCGTGGTGGCCGGCGGCCGGCAGGTCTTCGCCGGTGGCTACGGCGTCTCCGACGTGCCCGGGCACAAGGCCGTCGACCCCGACCGGACCGCGTTCTTCATGGGCTCCGACGCCAAGGTGTTCACCGCTGTCGCCGTCCTCCAGCAGGTCCGGGCCGGGAAGTTGGACCTGCACGCGGACGTCAACACCTACCTGTCCAAGTTCAGGATCGAGGACAGCTACCCGGGGCACCCGGTCACCGTCGAGAACCTGCTCACCCACACCGGCGGCTTCGACGACACCTTCATGGGGCTGGCCGAGGCCGGGCCGCAGCACGTCGGGAGCCTGGGCGACGCGCTGGCCGCCCACCAGCCGGACCGGGTCCGGGCCCCCGGGGTGGTCGCCGCGTACGACAACTACGGTGTGGCGCTCGCCGGTTACCTGGTCGAGGTGGTCTCCGGCCAGCCCTTCGACCAGTACGTCGCCCAGCACGTGCTGCAGCCGCTCGGGATGGAGCGCACCACCTTCACCCAGCCCCACCCGGCCGCCGTCGACGCCGAACTCGCCCACGGCTACCGGCCCGATGGCGACGGCCAGACCGAGACCAAGGGCCTGTACGGGCCGCTCACCCCGACCGGCGCGGCCGCCGTCACCACCGTCACCGACATGGGGCGGCTGATGCTCGCCCTGCTGAACGGCGGCTCCCTGGACGGGCGTTCGGTCCTGGACCGGGACGGCACCGCGCAGCTGCTCGCCCGGCACTTCGGGCCCGACCAGCGGATGCCCGGGATGGCGTACCTGCTCGAACAGCGCAACCGCAACGGACAGCAGCTGCTGGTCAAGGACGGCGACGTGCCCGGATTCCACAGCAACCTGGCGCTGCTGCCGGAGCGGGGCGTCGGGCTGTACGTGACCGTCAACGGGGACGGGGAGGACTCCACCGGGGGATGGCTGACGCAGCAGGTGCTCAACGCCTTCGTGGACCAGCTCTACCCGGCGCCGGCCGCCGCCGCACCCGCGGTGGTCGGCGGGGACCTCGGGAAGTTCACCGGGGACTACCGGTCGACCAGGGTCAGCCAGTCCAACCTGACCAGGGCCTCGGCGCTGATGGGGTCCGTGCACGTGGCCGCGCAGGGCGCGGAGCTCGTCGTGAGCGGGCCGGTGAGCCGGGATCCGCAGGCGGGCGAGACCCGGTGGCAGCAGGTGGAGCCGGGGCTGTTCCAGCAGGTGGGCGGCAGCGCCCGGATCGCCTTCGAGCTGAACGAGGACGGGGACGTCGTCTCGATGCTGACGGACGGCGACCCGACCGTCGCCTACCAGCCGCTGGCCTGGTACCAGGCGCCGGAACTGCACCAGCGGGTGGCGCTCGGGAGCCTGGTGGTGCTGGGGCTCACGGTGATCGGGTGGCTGGTCGCCGCGGTGGTGCGGTCGGTGCGGGGCAAGGGGCGGGCCGGGGCGCCGGCGGCCCGACTGCTGGGGTGGGTGACGGGGCTGGTGCTGGTCGTGGCGACCGGGTGCTTCGCGCTGCTGACCTCGGACTCCAACGCCCTCAACCAGACGCTGTTCCTGGGGGATTCGGCGCTGCTGACGGTGGTGCCGGCGATGTACCTCGGGGCCCTGGGGCTGACCCTGCTGACGGTGGTCTGCGCGGTCCTCGCCTGGACGCGGGGCTGGTGGGGGGTGTTCGGTCGGCTGCACTACACGGTGGTGGCGGTGGCGGCGGTGCTGTTCCTGGTGCTGGCCGGGGGCTACGGCCTCATCGGGACGGGGCACTTGGCGGGCTCCTTGGATCTGATCGGGTGAGGTGGGAGCGGACGGTCACGGCCCCCGGCGGCGCGCCGGGGGCCGTCGGGCGTCGGGCGTCAGGCGACGATCTGCCAGGAGGTGGTGGGGACGGGCGGGCGGAGGGAGACGTCGTGCCAGCGGACGGTGCGCCGGGTGGGCGGGGCGGTGGCGGCTGCCGCGGTCAGGGCGGCCCGGTGCTGGAGGAGGAGGACGGTGAGGGTGGCGGCGATCTCCTCGGGGGTGAGGTCCTGGTCGGTGCGGAAGAGGACGGGGCGGCAGGGCGCGGGGCGGAGGACGGCGGGGCGGTCGGTCACGGGAGTCTCCGGGTGAGGGAACCCCGACGGCCCCGACGCGGGGCGTCGGGGCCGTCGAGGGGGGTGGGTGGGTCAGGCGTGCTTGACCAGGAGGAGGCGGTGCATGGGGGTGTCGAGCAGGGCGACCCGGCGCAGGCCGGCGTCGGCGAGCCACTGGTCGTAGTCGTGGACGGTGAAGGCGTCACCGCCGCCGGTGGCGAGCATGGAGGCGGCGAAGAGGCGGAAGAAGCGGTTCTGGGTGTTCCCGTCGGTGCTGTCCTCGTCGACGATGTGGTCGGCGATGGCGATGACCCCGTCCTCGGTGAGGGCCTTGGCCGAGCGGAGGAGGAGTTCGCGGGCCGACTCGGGGGTCTGGAGGTGGAAGATGTTGACGAAGAGGGCGACGTCGACGCCGGTGCCCCAGTCGTCGGACCAGAAGTCGGCGATCTCCGGGTTGAAGCGGTCGGCGACGCCGAGGCGGTGGGCCTGGGCGTTGGCGATCGGGACGATCCGCTCGGCGTCCAGGGCCCGGGCGTTGAGGCCGCTGAACTCCTGGAGCAGCAGCTGGCTGTAGATGCCGGTGCCGCAGCCGACGTCGAGCAGGGTGCGGCCGGCGCCGTCGGTCCAGCCCTGCTCGCGGAGGGCGCCGGCGAGGGTGGCGGTGATCGGCGGGGCCCAGAAGTTGATGCCGCGGACGAGGGAGGTGTAGTCCTCCTCGGAGATCTGGTTGAGCTGCTGGGAGCCCTCGGAGTTGCGGGCGCCGGTGCGGACGTTGGTGGCGAGGTTGCGCCAGGCGCCCCAGGCGACGTTGCGGTCGTGCCGGATCTTGCCGACCAGGCTGTACAGGCCCTCGGGGGCGAAGACGTCGTGCATCTCCGGGGGCAGGGTGTAGACGGCCTGGCCGTCCGCCGCGCGGCTGCGCTCGACCACGTCGTAGGCGGCCAGGCCGTCCAGCAGGACGCGGGTGGCGCGCAGGTCGGTGCCGAGCCGGCTGGAGAGCTCGCCGGCGGTGGCCGGGGCGGCGATCAGGGCGGTGAAGGCGCCGAGGTCGTGGGCGGCCTCGATGACGCCGGTGGCCCAGATGCCGATGAGGTGCTCGTACATCCGGTGGGCGGCGTTGACGCCGGTGCCGCGGCCGGGGAGCAGCTCGGTGTCGACGAGCGGGGTGTGGTTGTCGAAGCTGCGCACGGCGGGGATGGTCATGGTCGTTTCTCCTAGTCGAGGTGGGCGGTGCGTCTGGTGCGTCCGGTGCGTCTGGTCACAGGACGATTCCGCCGTCGATCTGCAGGACCGAGCCGGTGAGGTAGGCGGACTGCGGGCCCGCCAGGAAGGCGACCGAGTCGGCCACCTCGTCCGCCGTGCCGAAGCGGCCGAGCGGGATGTGCTTGAGGGCGTCGGTGCGTTGGGCGTCGGTGAGCACCGAGGTCATGTCGGTCTCGATCATGCCGGGGGCGACCGCGTTGACCCGGACCCCGTACCGGCCGACCTCCTTGGCCAGGGCGCGGGTGAGCGCGATGATGCCGGCCTTGGAGGCCGCGTAGTTGCTCTGGCCGGGGTTGCCGTAGACGCCGGAGACGGAGCTGAGGGTGATGATCGAGCCGCCGCGGCGCTTGACCATCGGGAAGGCCACCGCGCGGCAGAGGTTCGCGGTGCCGGTCAGGTTGGTGTCGGTGACGGACCGCCAGTCGTCATCGGACATCAGGAGGAGCGGCTTGTCGCGGGTGATTCCGGCACTCGCGACGGCGACGGTGATCGGGCCGAGCTCCTCCTCGGTACGGGTGACCCAGGCCCGGACGGCGGCGGCGTCGGTGACGTCGACCTTCGCGGCCAGGACGGCGGCGCCGAGGGCGTCGAGCTCCTTGCCCAGGAGGTCGGCGGCCTGCCGGTCGGACTGGTAGCAGAAGCTGACCGGGTGCCCCTCGGCGGCGAGCCGCAGGGCGGCGGCCTTGCCGATGCCGCGGGAGCCGCCGCTGATCAGGACGGTGCCGGGAGTGCTCATCGGTCACCGCCGGTGAGGCGCAGGACGGCGCAGGCGGCCAGGCCCTGGTGGTCGAGCGAGGCGATCACGGCGAGGCGGCCGGCGGCCGCGGGGTCGTGCTCGGCCAGGGACAGGACGGTGGTGAGGGAGAAGACGGTCGCGGCGGAGCCGGTGTCGCCGAGCAGGTCGGGGACCCGTTCGACGGCCTCGGCGCCGACCAGCTCGGCGAGTCGGTCGCGGGCCGGCTGCCCGGTGACGGCCGCGGCCCAGACCTGCTCGGGGGTCGCGCCGGCCTGGGCGAGGGCGTCCCGGACGGTGGCGGCCAGGGCCGCCTGCGGGTCGTCGTCGACGTCCAGGCGGACGTCCAGGGCGAGCAGTTCGGCCAGCACCCGGCGGCCGGGCGGCAGGGTCCGCGCGGTCTCCACCAGCAGGACGGCGCTGCCCTCGCCGCCGGGCCGGTCGCGCTCCCCGGCCAGCCACTCGCGGGTCTCGGACTGCTCCTCCACCGCGCCGACCAGGGCGCGTTCGGCGCGGCCGGCCGCCAGCAGGCGGCGGGCGTAGCCGAGGGCGAGCAGGCCGCCCGCGGCGCCGCCGGCCAGGGTGGTGTTGGGGCCCTTGAGGTCGAAGCGGATGGCGGTGGCCGCGGCCGGGCCGTTCATCAGCACGTTCGGCATCAGCTGGGCGGGCACGTCGTAGGGCTTGTCGCCCTCGAAGGAGGCCCGGCTGAACCCGGCGGCGCTCTGGGCGCTGCCGAGGGTGGTGCCGAGGACGAGGGCGGTGCCGCCGCCGGTGGCGATCGGGCTCTGCGCGGCCTCGGCCTCGCCGAGCAGTTCGCGGACGGCGGTGACGGCCAGGCCGGTGGCCCGGTCGAAGGTACGGGTACCGGCCTTGCCGAGCACCTTGCGGGGCTCGAAGTCGGGTACCTGGTGGGCCGGTTGCCCCCGGCCGACCCCGGCCGCGAACGCGTCGCGGCCGAGGCCGAAGGGGGAGACCGCGGACCATGCGGTGATCAGCGGCCGGTCCCGATGGATCGTGGTCGAGCTGGTGCGCTCGCTCATCGGCTGGGCTCCTCCTCGTGGCGCCCCAGGACGACGGAGGCGTTGTTGCCGCCGAAGGCCAGTCCGTTGTTGACCACCACCCGGAGGTCCGCGGGGACGGAGTGGTTGGGCACGCAGTCGATCTGGCACTGGGGGTCGGTGGTGCGGTGGTTGACGGTGGGCGGGACGAAGCCGTGGGCCAGCGCGAGCGCCGAGGCGGCCGCGCCGAGCGCGCTCGCCGCGCCCATCGAGTGGCCGAGCATCGCCTTGAGGGCGACGGTGCGCGGCGGGGTGTCGCCGAAGACCTCGCGGATCGCGCGGGTCTCGGTGATGTCGTTGGTGGGGGTGCCGGTGCCGTGGGCGGAGACCAGGTCCACCTCGGCCGCCTTGACCCCGGCGTCGTCGAGCGCCAGCTCCATGCAGCGGGCGACGCTCGACTGGTCGGGGGCGGTGGGGTGGTGGGCGTCGCAGTTGAGCCCGTAGCCGAGCAGTTCGGCGTAGATCCGGGCGCCGCGGCGCCGGGCGGAGTCGAGCGTCTCCAGGACGAGGACCCCCGCGCCCTCGGCCGTGAGGAGCCCTTCGCGGTGCGCGTCGAACGGACGGCAGACGTCGGAGGAGACCAGGCCGAGCCGGCTGAACCCGGCGAAGGTGCGGCGGCAGATCGCGTCCGCGCCGCCGACGACGGCGATGTCCGCCTCGCCGGTGCGTACGGCGTCGAAGCCGTCGCCGATCGCGTAGTTCCCGGCCGCGCAGGCGGTGCCGAGGACGGCCGGGACGACCCGGGGGAGCCGCAGCTCCCGGGCGATCGCCAGGGCCAGCTGGTGGGCCGGCAGGCGGCCGGCCACCAGCTGGTCGGCCGGGTGCTCCGGACCGTTGGCGACCGACTCCGCCATCAGCTTGTCCAGCTCGGGCGCCTCGCCGTCGGTGGTGCCGATGGTGATCTGGGCGCGGAGCCCGGCGAGCTCCTGCTCGTCGAGCCCGGCGTCCCGGACGGCCATCCGGGCCGCCGCGACGGCGAACTGGGTGGCGCGGCCGAGCTCCTCGACCGGGAGGCGGTGGATCCACTGCTCCGGCTCGAAGCCCTCGACCTCGTGGCCGGAGGTGCGCAGGAACCCGGTGGTGTCGAAGCTGGTGATCGGACCGGCGCCGCAGCGGCCCTCGCGCAGGGCCGAGGTGAAGTCCTCGACCCCGTTGCCGATGCTCGACAGGACGCCGATGCCGGTCACCACCACGCGCTGCGGCGCGGTCATCGGGCGGTCGCCCGGGACAGGACCTCCAGCACGGCGCCCAGGTTGACCATGTTGGGCAGCTCCTCCTGCGGGATGGTGACGTGGAACTCCTTCTCCAGGCGGGCGAGGACCTCGATGGCGTTCAGCGAGTCGGCGCCGTAGTGGTCGATGAAGTGGTCGGTGAGGGTCAGTTCGTCCAGCTCGAGGTCGAGGCAGTCGGCGACGATCTCGCGGACCTTGGACTCGTCGATGGCGACGGCGCTCATGGGTGCTCCTCAGGTGGTGTCGGATCGGTGGTGCTCGGGTCGGTGGTGCTCTGGTCGGTGCCGTTCGGGTTGCTGCTGTTCGGGTTGCTGCTGTTCGGGTTGGTGCTGTTCGGGTCGTGGTGCCCGGCCGGGTCGTGGTGCCCGGCCCGGTCAGGCGGTGGCGTCGATCAGGCTCTGCGGGCGCAGGTCGGTCCAGGTGCGCTCGATGTGGTCCAGCGCCTCCTGCCGGGTGCAGGCGTCCTTGACGGTCCGCCAGCCGGCCGGGACCTCCGCGAAGGCGGGCCAGAGGCTGCGCTGGTTCTCGTGGTTGGCGAGGACGAGGAAGGTGCCCTGCTCGTCGTCGAACGGATTGCTCATGATTTCTCGGTCCTTTCGGAAATCCCGGAAATCGTCCGGTGCTCGGGCGCAGTGCCCCCGGGGCGGAATTTCCGGGGTGGCCACCGGTATTTCGGTGCGGTTTTTCAGGATTCGTTGCGGAGGGCGGCGGAGAGGGTCTTTCCGATGGATCGGGCCGGCGCCGGTTCGAGCATCGAGTCGTGGTCGCTGTCGACCGGGTGCCGGAGGATCCGGCCGGTCACGTGCGCCTGCCAGGATTCCTCGTCCGGGTCGCCCGGGGCGCGGCCCCGGGTGGCCGCGAACAGGAGGAGGTCCCCCTGGAAGCGGCCGGGGCGGTGGGCCTCGCCCAGTGCGCTGTGGGTGCGGATCACGCCGAGCAGTCGGACCAGCTCGGTCTCGTCCAGCTCCGCGAGCGCGTTGCCGGCCTCGGCCAGGCGTCGGCGTGCGGTGCCGAGGTCGAGCGGGCCGTCGCCGCGGAGGCCGGCCCGTTCGAGCAGTTCGGCGAGGACGGCCCGGTCGTCCGGTACGTCCTCGGCCGGCGCGCCGGTCCCGGGGTAGCCGTCCAGGTCGGCGAGCAGTTCGACCTGCTCGCCGCGGGCCTGCAGCTGGACCGCGATCTCGTGGGCGACAAGCCCTCCGAACGACCAGCCGAGAATACGATAGGGCCCGGCCGGCTGGATTTCCAGCATTTCGCCGAGATATTTTTCGGCGATTTCCCGGACGGACTCCGGGGTCTTTTCCGGGGAGCGTAGCGCGCCGGTCTGGAAAGCGTACACGGGAATGTCCGCGTCAATTTCCGCGGCGAGCGTCAGGAACGGCCAGCCGAGGCCGACCGCGCCGTGCACGCAGAACAGCGGGCGGCTGCCGCCGGTCGGCCGGACCGCCAGGACCGGCGCGAACGGGTCCTCGGGCGCACCGGTGCCGTCGACCGTGCCGTCGGCCCGGCCGGCCACCAGGGCCAGGCCGGCCACGGTGCGGTGGGCGAAGACGTCGGCGGGGGTGAGCGAGAGCCCGGCCGCGCGGGCGCGGCTGACCAGTTGGATCGATTTCAGACTGTCGCCGCCCAGCTCGAAGAAGCCGTCCTCGGCCCCGACCCGGTCCAGGCCGAGCACCTCGGCGAAGACCCGGGCGAGGGCGCGTTCGACCGGCCCGTCGGGCGCGCGGCCGTCCGAGCGGGCCACCGCCCGGTCGTCGGCCGCGGGCGCGGGCAGCGCCTTGCGGTCCACCTTGCCGTTCGGGGTGAGCGGCAGGGCGTCCAGCTGGACGTAGGCGGCCGGGAGCATGTACTCCGGCAGTACGGCGGCCAAGTGGGCCCGCAGCGCGGCCGGTTCGGGCCGTTCCGGGCCGGCCGGGACGACGTAGGCGACCAGCCGGCGGACGCCGGGCGAGTCCTCCCGGTCGGTCACCGAGGCCCGTTCGACCAGCGGATGGTCCGTCAGGACGGCCTCGATCTCGCCGAGTTCGATCCGGAAGCCGCGGATCTTCACCTGGTGGTCGACCCGGCCGAGGTAGTCGACCGTGCCGTCCGGCCGCCAGCGGGCGAGGTCCCCGGTGCGGTACATCCGGGAGCCGGGCGGCCCGTACGGGTCGGCGGTGAAGCGTTCGGCGGTCAGGCCGGGGCGGTCCAGGTAGCCGCGGGCGAGGCCGGTGCCGGCCAGGTACAGCTCGCCGACCACCCCCGGTGGCACCGGGCGCAGTGCGGCGTCCAGCAGTCGGATCCGGTTGCCGGCCAGGGCGCGGCCGATCGGCGGGGTGCCGGTGTGGTCGGGCGGCAGGTCGGCGACGAGCGACCAGATGGTGGTCTCGGTCGGGCCGTACAGGTTGCTGACCTTCGCCGCGGCGCCGGTCAGTGCGGCGGCCAGGGCCGGGTCGAGGGCCTCGCCGCCGGTGAGCACGTGCATCCCGGAGAGCGCTTCGGGCCGGGCGGTGACCAGGGCGTGCCACAGCGTCGGGGTGGCCTGCATGACGTCCGCCCCGGTGGCCAGGGCGAGGTCGGCGAGCAGGTCCGGGTCGCGGACGGTGTCGTGCGGGGCGACCACCAGCCGGGCGCCGCCGAGCAGCGGGCAGAACAGTTCCAGGTTGGCGATGTCGAACCCGAAGGTGGTGACCGCCAGCAGGGTCCGCCCGGGGGCCAGGCCGATCCGTTCGGTGAAGTCCAGCAGGTGGTTGACCAGGGCGCCGCGCGGCACCACGACGCCCTTGGGGCGGCCGGTGGAGCCCGAGGTGTAGATGACGTAGGCGGCGTGCTCGGGCCGCACCGGGCCGGCCAGCTCGGCCGGGCGCAGGTGCTCCGGGGGCTGCTCGTCGACCCGGGCGCGGGTGGCCGGATCGTCCAGCAGCAGGAGCCGGCCGGCCTCCAGGCCGGGGACGGCGGCGGCCACCGCGGCGGTGCTGACGGTCAGCACCGGCTGGGCGTCCTTGACCATCCCGGCGATCCGGTCGGGCGGGTAGGTCGGGTCGATCGGCAGGTAGGCGGCGCCGCTCTTGACCACCGCCAGCGCGGCGACCACCAGGTCGGCCGAGCGCGGCAGCGCGATCGCCACCAGCCGGTCCGGCTCCGCGCCCTGGGCGACCAGGGTGCGGGCGAGCCGGTTGGCCCGCCGGTGCAGCTCGGCGAAGTCGAGTTGCAGGCCCGGGAATTCGAGCGCGATCGCGTCCGGGTGGGCGTCCGCGACGGCTTCCAGCAGGGCGGCCAGCGACTGCCCCTCGCCGAGGGCGGCGGCGCCGTCGCCGAGGGCGAGCAGCTCCTCCCGCTCGCCGGGCAGCAGCACCGGGGCGGCGCCGATCGGTTGGTCCGGCCGGTCGACCAGCTCGCCCAGCAGGTGCACCAGCCGGTCGGCCAGCCGCTGGGCGCCGGCCGCGCCGAACAGGTCGGTGCTGTACTCCAGCCGGCCCGTCAGTCCGCCGGGGCCGTCCGGGCCGGTGAGCTCCGCGAGTTCGAAGCACAGGTCGAGCCGGGCCACGCCGAGCTCGGCCGCGCCCGCCTCGGCGGTGACGCCGGGCAGCTCCAGCCGGGCGGCGGCGTTGTTGTGCAGGGCCAGCAGGGTCTGGAACAGCGGGTTGCGGCCGTGGGCGCGCTCCGGGCCGAGGGCGTCGACCAGCTTCTCGAACGGCAGGTCCTGGTGGGCGTAGGCGCCCAGGTCGACGGCCTTCACCCGGTCCAGCAGTTCGCGGAAGGTCGGGTCGCCGGAGAGGTCGGTGCGCAGCACCAGGGTGTTGACGAACATGCCGACCAGGTCGTCCAGGGCGTCGTCGGTGCGGCCCGCGATCGGGGTGCCGAGCGGGATGTCCTGGCCCGCGCCGAGCTTGCCGTACAGGGTGGCCAGCGCGGCCTGGAGCACCATGAACAGGCTGGCCCCGCTCTGCCGGGCCAGGGCGACCGCCCGCTGGTGCAGTTCGGCGGGGACGGTGAAGCGGACGGCGGCGCCGCGGTAGCCGGCGGTGGCCCGGCGGGGGGCCTCCACCGGGAGCTGGAGCTCCTCCGGCAGTCCGGCCAACTGCTCCTTCCAGTAGGCGGTCTGGCGGTTGAGCAGGGACTCCTCGTCGTCCTCGGCGCCGAGCAGTTCGCGCTGCCAGAGCGCGTAGTCGGCGTACTGCACCGGCAGCGGCGTCCAGGCGGGCGCGCGGCCGGCCAGCCGGGCGGCGTAGGCGGTGGAGAGGTCGCGGGCGAGCGGCCCGTTGGACCAGCCGTCCCCGGCGATGTGGTGGATCACCACGACCAGCAGGTGGTCCTCGGGGCCGGCCGCGAGCAGGGTGGCGCGGATCGGCGGCAGCTTCGCCAGGTCGAAGCCGACGGTGGCGAACTCCGCCGCGGCCTCGGCGAGTTCCGCCTCCGGCAGTTCGCGGACGGGCAGCTCGACGGCGGCCCGCTCGACCGGGAGGACCAGCTGGTACGGCAGGCCGTCGCGGTCGGGGAAGACGGTGCGCAGGCTCTCGTGCCGCCCGACCACGTCGGTCAGCGCGGCGGCCAGCGCGGCGCGGTCCAGCGGGCCGCGCAGCCGCAGCGTCCACGGCAGGTTGTAGGTGGCGGAGGGGCCCTCCAACCGGTCCAGGAACCAGAGCCGCTGCTGGGCGTACGACAGCGGCAGCAGCTCCGGGCGGGCCCCGGCGGCCAGCGCGGGGCGGACGGCGTCCTGGGTGAGCCGGCCGGCCAGGGCGGCCACGGTGGGCGCCTCGAAGACGGTGCGCAGCGCCAGTTCGGCGCCGAGCAGCGTGCGCACCCGGCTGACCAGCCGGGTGGCGAGCAGCGAGTGGCCGCCGAGCTGGAAGAAGTCCTCGTCGATGCCGACCGCGGGCCGGTCCAGCACCTCGGCGAAGGCGGCGCAGAGCACCTCCTCCTGCGGGGTGCGCGGGCCGCGGCCGGTCGGGGCGGTGAGGTCGACCTCGGGCAGCGCCTTGCGGTCCACCTTGCCGTTGGGGGTCAGCGGCAGGGCGTCCAGCACCACCAGGGCGGAGGGCACCATGTACTCGGGCAGCAGCGCGGCGGCCGCGGCCCGGCAGCGGGCCGGGTCGACCGGGCCGGTCAGGTAGCCGACCAGCCGGGCGTCACCGGCCCCGCCGCGGCGGACCACCACCACGGCGTCGCCGACCTGCTCGATCGAGCGCAGCGCGGCCTCGACCTCGCCGGGCTCGATCCGGTGGCCGCGGATCTTGACCTGGTGGTCGACCCGCTCCAGGAACTCCAGCTGCCCGTCGGGCCGCCGGATCACCCGGTCGCCGGTGCGGTACATCCGGGCGCCCGGCAGCGGGCTGAACGGGTCGGCGACGAACACCGCGGCGGTGCGGCCGGGCTGGTCGAGGTAGCCGCGGCCGACGCCGCGCCCGCCCACGTACAGCTCGCCGGGGACGCCGTCCGGGACGGGGCGCAGCGCGTCGTCCAGGACGTACAGTCCGGTGCCGCGCACGGCCCGGCCGATCGGGGCGCGCACCGAGTCCAGCTCGGCCGGGGAGCCGATCACGGCGTGGGTGACGTCGTCCGAGCACTCGGTCGGCCCGTACGCGTTGACCAGCGGGATCGCCGGGTAGCGGGCGAACCAGCGGTGCGCCAGGTCGGCGGGCAGCGCCTCGCCGGTGACGACCAGCTTGCGCAGCCCGTCCAGGAGGGGCGGCTCGGCGCCGTCGTCCCAGCTGTCCAGGGCGGTGCGCAGCAGCGAGGGGACGACCTCCAGCACGGTGACGCCCTCGGGGGCGACCAGGCCGAACAGGGCCCGTGGGTCGGCGGCGAGCTCGCGGCCGGTGACCCGCAGCCGCCCGCCGACGACCAGCGCGGCGAGCATCTGCCAGACCGAGATGTCGAAGGTGACCGGGGCGTTGTGGACCAGCACGGTGCGCCCGTCCAGTTCCAGGTCGGCGACCTTGGCGAGCAGGTGGTTGACCATGCCCGCCCGGTGCACCATGGCGCCCTTGGGGCGGCCGGTGGAGCCCGAGGTGAAGATGACGTACGCCAGGTCGTCGCCGGTGCCGCGCGGGGCGGGCGGCCGCTTGGCGGTGTCCGTTCCGAGTTCCAGCACCGGGACGTCCAGGCCGGCCCCGGCCAGCAGTTCGGCGGCCAGGGCGCGCTCGCCGGGGCCGACCAGCAGGGCGCTGATCCGGGCCTCGGCGGCCAGTACGGCGGCGCGTGCGACCGGCGCGGTGACGTCCAGCGGGAGCCAGGCCGCGCCGGCGCCGAGCACGCCGAGGACGGCGGTGACGAAGCCGCAGCCGGGCGGGGCCAGCACCCCGACCGGGCCGGTCCCGGCGCCGGCCCGGGTCAGGGCCCGGGACACGGCGCCGGCCCGGGCGGCCAGTTCGCGGTAGCCGAGCCGTTCGGTGCCGTCGGAGACGGCGACGGCGTCCGGGGTGGTCCGGGCGAACTCCTGGACCCGTGCCACCACGTCCGTCCACGGGTCGGTCTCGGCCGGCTCCGGGGCGGGGACGGCCAGCCGGGCGCGTTCGCCGGGCAGCAGCAGGTCCAGCTGTCCGAGCGGGCGGTCCGGCTCGGCCTGGGCGGTGCGCAGCACGTGCAGCAGCCGCTCGGCGACGACGGCGGCCTCGGCCGGGGTGAACCGGGCGGTGTCGTAGCCGATCTGGAGGCGCAGCCGCTCGCCGGGCAGCGCCATCAGGCTGAGCGGGTAGTGGTTGGCGTCGCCGGCCCTGAGGCCGGTCAGCCGCAGTCCGGCGACCTCGCCGGCCAGCGCCTGCGGGTCGAGCGGGTAGTTCTCGAAGACCAGCACGGTGTCGAAGAGGTCGCCGACCCCGGCGTTGCGCTGGATGGTGTCGAGGCCGAGGTGCTGGTGCGGGAGCAGCAGGGACTGGCGGTCCTGGAGCGCGGACAGCAGCTCGGTGAAGCTCTGCGCCGGGTCCAGGTCGACCCGGACCGGCAGGGTGTTGATGAACAGGCCGACCATGCCCTCGACGCCGGGCAGCTCCGGCGGGCGGCCGGAGACGGTGCCGCCGAAGACGATGTCGCGCAGCCCGGTGAGGGTGCCCAGCACGGTCGCCCAGGCGCCCTGCACCACGGTGTTGACGGTCAGCCCGCGGGTGCGGGCCCAGCCGGTGAGCGCGGCGAACTCCCGCGCGTCCAGCTCGACGGCGTGCTCGCCGGGCATGCCGCGCCGGCCGGGTTCGGCGGCGGCCGTGCCGGACAGCCGGGTGGGCTCGGTGAAGCCCTCCAGCGCGGCCGTCCAGGCCGCCTCGGCCGCCGCCCGGTCCTGCCGGGCCAGGTGGGCCAGGTAGGACTTGTACGGGGCGGGGCGGGGCAGCGAGGCGCCGCCGTCGGCGTAGCAGGCGAACAGTTCGCGCACCACGACGGGCATGGACCAGCCGTCGAACAGGATCTGGTGGGAGGTCAGGACCAGCCGGTGCTCCCGGTCGCCCAGCCGCAGCAGGCTGAACCGCAGCAGCGGCGGGCGGGCCAGGTCGAAGGGGCGCAGCCGGTCGGCTTCGGCCAGCTCGTCGGCCGCGGCGGGCGTGTCCCGCAGGTCGACCTCGCGCCAGTCCAGCGCGACCTCGCGCGGCACGATCTGCACCGGGTCGCCGTTCTTGCGGTAGCGGAACGCGGCCCGCAGGTTGGGGTGCCGCTCCAGCAGGGCGGTGACCGCCCCGCGGAGCCGGGCCGGGTCCATGTCGCCGGCCAGGTCCAGCACCAACTGCACGGTGTAGACGTCAAGTTCCTCGCGGTGGTACTGCGCGTGGAACATCAGTCCTTCCTGCAGCGGTGCCACCGGCAGGATGTCGCTCAGATTGGAGCTCCGTCCGGGGCGTCGCCCGGTGCGGGGCTCGGCCGAGGCCGTGGTCACAGCTCGTCCCCCCAGTCGTTCATCTCGTCCTCGAATTCGTCGATCTCGTCCTGGCTGAGTGCCACCAGGTCGAGGTCGGACGGTGTCCAGCCGCCGGCGCCGGGCTCCCGGGTGTGCTTCACCAGGGCCCGCAGGGCGGTGAACCAGCCGTCGGCCACGGCCTCGGCGTCGGCCTGCGCCAGCGCCTGGCCGGCCCAGGTCCAGCGGGCGCTCAGCCGCGGTCCGTCCGGGCCGTCCTCGGTCACCGCGTTGACGTCCAGGACGTGCGGCAGCGGCATCCCCGGGTCGGACCCGGCGGCCAGGGCGGCGGACTGCTCGGTCAGCGACCAGTCCTCGCCGGTGGGCGCGGGCAGCCGGCCCAGGTAGTTGAAGCCGAGCTGCGGCCGGGCGGCGCCGGACAGCTCATTGGCGCTGTGCCCGTCCAAGCTGTGCCCGTCCGGGCCGGGCTTGTCCAGGTACCGCAGCAGGCCCCAGCCGAGCCCGTGTCCGGGCACCATCCGCAGGTGCTCCTTGACCAGCTTGAGGCTGTGCCCGGCGGCCGGGCCGCCGGCCAGCGCCTCCGCCAGGTCCACCGGGCCCGGGTCGAGCCGCAGCGGGTAGGCGGTGGTGAACCAGCCGACCGTGCGGGACAGGTCCACGCCGGGGGCGAACTCCTCGCGCCCGTGGCCCTCCAGCTCGACCGGGACGGCGCCCTCGGGCCGCCCGGTGCGCCGCCGCCAGTCGGCGACGGCCAGCGCCAGGGCGGTCAGCAGCACGTCGTTCACCTCGGCGTGGAACGCCCCGGTGACCTCGGTGAGCAGCGCCGCCGTGGTGTCGGTGTCCAGGACGCGGTGCAGCGTCCGGGCGGTGGCCGCGGTGTCCACCGCCGGGTCGGCGGCCCGGTGGCCGAGCGGGGCCTGCCCGCCGGCCGACTCGGCGCGCCACCAGTCGAGTTGGGCGCGCACCTCGGGCGTGCCCGCGGTCCGCTCCAGCAGCCCGGACCAATGCCGCAGCGAGGTGCCGACCGGTTGCAGCCGGACCGGCTCGCCGGCCCGTACGGCCGCGTGGGCGCGGGCCAGGTCGGGCAGCAGCACCCGCCAGGACACCCCGTCGACCACCAGGTGGTGCAGGGTGAGCAGCAGCTCGCGGCCGGCCGGGTGCCAGAGCGCCCGGACCATCCCGCCCTGGTACGGCGCCAGCCGCTCGCGGTTGGCGACCGCCTCGGCGGGCCAGTCGGCCGCCGGGCCGTCCAGGACGGAGAGCAGCGCGCCCGCGTCGACCGTGCCGGGCTCGCCGATCAGCAGCGACCAGTCCGGCAGCAGCCGCAGCCGCAGCCCGTCGTGGTGGTCCAGCAGGGCCTGGAGGGCCGCGGTGAGCGACTCCCGGGTGGCGTCGGCCGGGGTGCGGACCAGCACGGCCTGGTGGAAGCCGTCCACCGGCCCGCCGAGTTCGCGCAGCCAGTGCCCGATCGGCAGCTGGCCCAGCGGGCCGACGCCGTCCTCGGTGCCGACCGTGGCGACCGCCTCCGGCCCCTCGGCGTCGCGGGCCACCACGGCCAGCGCCGCCGGGGTCCGGTGGGTGAAGACGTCCTGCGCGGTGACCACCAGCCCGGCCGCGCGGGCCCGGCTGACCAGCTGGATGGAGACGATGCTGTCGCCGCCCAGGTCGAAGAACCCGTCGTCGGCGCCGACCCCGGGCAGTCCGAGCACCTCGGCGAAGACCGCGCAGAACGCGGCCTCCCGGGCGTCGGCCGGGGCCCGGCCGGTGGAGGCGGCGGCGTAGTCGGGCGCGGGCAGCGCCCGGCGGTCCAGCTTGCCGTTGCCGGTCAGCGGCAGGGTCTCCAGCGGGACGAACGCGGAGGGCACCAGGTAGTCGGGCAGCTCCGCGGCGAGTGCGGCGCGCAGCTCGCCGACCGGCAGGCCGGCCGGGGTCACGTAGGCGACCAGCCGCTTGTCCCCGGGGCGGTCCTCGCGGACGATCGCGGCGGCCTGCTCGACGCCCGGCTGCGCGAGCAGCGCGGTCTCGATCTCGCCGAGCTCGATCCGGAAGCCGCGCAGCTTGACCTGCTCGTCGACCCGGCCGACGTAGTCCAGCTGGCCGTCGGCCGTCCAGCGCACCAGGTCCCCGGTGCGGTACATCCGGTCGTTCGAGCCGCCGTTCGAGCCGCCGTACGAGTCGGCGTACGGGTCGGCGGTGAAGCGCTGGGCGGTGAGCTCCGGCCGGTGCAGGTAGCCCAGGGCCACCCCGGCGCCGGCCACGTACAGCTCGCCGATCACGCCCGGCGGGACCGGCCGCAGGGCCTCGTCCAGCACGTACACCCGGGCGCCGGCCAGCGGTCGGCCGATCGGCGGCTTGACCGCTCCGGCCAGTGGTTCGCTGACGGTGGCGCAGACCGTGGTCTCGGTCGGGCCGTACGCGTTGAGCATCCGCCGGCCCGCGGACCAGCGCTCGACCAGCTCGGGCGGGCAGGCCTCGCCGGCCGTGATCAGGGTCAGCCCCTCGGGCATCGGCAGCCGGGCGGGCCAGGCGGCGAGCACCGTCGGCGGCAGGCAGACCACCTCGATGCCGGCCGTCGCGACCAGCTCGGCGAGCGGCTCGCCGGGCGCCCGGTCGGCCTCCGCGGCCAGCACCAGGACGGCGCCGCCCAGCAGCGCGGTGAGCAGCTCCCAGGCGGCGGCGTCGAAGCTGAACGAGGCGAACTGGAGCAGCCGGGTGCCCTCGCCGACGCCGAAGCGGTCGTGCTCGGCGGCCAGCGCGGCCACCGCCCGGTGCGGCACCAGCACGCCCTTGGGGCGGCCGGTGGAGCCGGAGGTGTAGATCACGTACGCCGGGTGGTCCGGCCCCAGCGGGGTGGTCCGTTCGGCGTCCGTCGGGTCGTGCGCGGGGGCGGCGGCGATCGCGGCGGCGGTCGCCGGGTCGTCCAGCAGCAGCACCGGTGCGTCCTGCTGCTCCGGCAGCCGCCCGGCCACCGAGCCGTGGCCGAGCACGGCCAGCGGGGCGGAGTCGGTCAGCAGGTAGGCGATCCGCTCGCGCGGGTACGCCGGGTCGACCGGCAGGTAGGCCGCGCCCGTCTTGAGGACCGCGAGCACCGCGACGACCGCGTCGACCGTGCGCGGCAGCGCCAGGGCGACGATCCGTCCGGGGCCCGCGCCCAGGGCGATCAGGTGGTGGGCGAGCCGGTTGGCGCGCTCGTTGAGCTCGCCGTAGCCGACCTCGGCGCGCACGGCGCCGTCCTCGAACCAGCGCAGCGCGGGCCGCTCGGGTGCGCGGTGCGCCCGCTCCTGGAACAGCGCCGGCAGCTGGACCGCGCCGACGGTGGTCGGGGTGGCGGCCCCGCTCCAGGAGCCGAGCAGCCGCTCGCGCTCCTCGGGCAGCAGGGCGTCCAGGCCGCTGAGCGGCCGGTCGGGCTCGCCGGCCAGCAGGCCGAGCAGGTGGGTCAGGCGGTCCGCCAGGCCCTGGGCCGTCCGCTCGGTGAACAGGTCGGTGCTGTACTCCAGGGTGCCGGTGAGGCCGTCCGGCTCGCCGCTGGCGCCGTGCCGCTCGACCAGTTCGAAGGCCAGGTCGAACTTGGCCGTGCCGTTGCCGACCGGGCTGACCTCGGCGGTGATCCCGGGCAGCTCGGGGCGGGCCCCGGCGTTGTTCTGGAAGGCGAGCATCACCTGGAAGAGCGGCTGGCGGGCCAGCGAGCGCCCGGCGCCGAGCCGGTCGACCAGCTTCTCGAAGGGCACGTCCTGGTGGGCCAGGGCGGCCAGCACGGTCTCCCGGGCCCGGCCGACCAGTTCGCGGAAGGTCGGGTCGCCGGACAGGTCGGTGCGCAGCACCAGGGTGTTGACGAAGAAGCCGACCAGGTCGTCCAGGGCGCCGTCGGTGCGTCCGGCGACCGGGGTGCCGAGCGGGATGTCGGTGCCGGCGCCGAGCTTGCCGAGCAGTACGGCCAGCGCCGCCTGCACCACCATGAACGGGCTGGCGCCGGTGGACCGGGCCAGCTCGGCCAGGGCGCGGTGCGCCCCGGCGTCCAGCCGCAGCGGCACGGTGGCGCCCCGGTAGCTGGGTACGGCCGGCCGCGGGAAGTCCACCGGCAGTGCCAGTTCCTCCGGGAGCCCGGCCAACTGGGTGGCCCAGTAGTCGAGCTGACGACTCATCAGACTCGCCGGGTCGTCCGGCTCGCCGAGCAGGCGGCGCTGCCAGAGGGTGTAGTCGGCGTACTGGACGGGCAGTTCGGCCCAGGCCGGGGCCCGCCCGGCCAGCCGGGCGCGGTAGGCGGTCTGCAGGCCGTCGACCAGCGGGCGCACCGACCAGCCGTCGGCCGCGATGTGGTGCTGCACCAGCAGCAGCACGTGCTCCTCGACACCGGTCTCGAACAGCACCGCGCGCAGCGGCGGTTCGACGGCCAGGTCGAAGGGGGCACCGGCCCGGGCGGCCAGTTCGGCGTCCAGCTCCTCGGCCGGGCGGCCGGTGAACGGCACCACGGGCAGCTCGGGGCAGGCCTCGCCGACCGGCAGCACCAGCTGGTGCGGGCGCCCGTCCTCGGCGGGGAAGACGGTGCGCAGGCTCTCGTGCCGGGCGACCACGTCGGCCAGTGCCTCGGCGAGCGCCGCCCGCTCCAGCGGGCCGGTCAGCCGGACCGCGTGGGACAGGTGGTAGGTGGCCCCGGCCGCGTCCAACTGGCTGAGGAACCACAGGCGTTGCTGCCCGGGGGAGAGCGGGATGCGCTCCGGCCGCGGGCCGGCGGTGAGCTTCTCCCGGGCCGGCGCGGCGCCGTCCAGGGCGAGGGCCAGCGCGGCCGGGGTGGGCGCCTCGAACAGGGTGCGGATCGGCAGTTCGACGCCGAGCCGGGCACGCAGCCCGGTGACCACCCGGCCGGCCAGCAGCGAGTGCCCGCCGAGCGCGAAGAAGTCGTCGTCGGCGCCGACCCCGTCCAGCTCCAGCACCTCGGCGAACAGCGCGCACAGCAGCGCCTCGCGCTCGGTGGCCGGGGCCCGCCGCTCGCCGCGCAGCGCGCCGAAGTCCGGGACGGGCAGGGCCTTGCGGTCCACCTTGCCGTTGGGGGTCAGCGGCAGCGCCGCCAGCGGCACCAGCACGGCCGGGACCATGTAGTCGGGCAGCACCCGGGCGAGTTCGGTGCGGACGGCGGCCGGGTCGGCGCCGCCGGTCAGGTGGGCGACCAGCCGGGCGCCGCCGGAGGGGTCGCGGGCGACGGTGACCACCGCGTCGGCGACGCCGGGGACGGTGCGCAGCGCGGCCTCGACCTCGCCGGGCTCGATCCGGTGGCCGCGGATCTTGACCTGGTGGTCGACCCGCTCCAGGAACTCCAGTTGGCCGTCGCCGCGGTGCACCACCCGGTCGCCGGTGCGGTACATCCGGGAGCCGGGCGCGGCCGCGTACGGGTCGGCGACGAAGGCCCCGGCGGTGCGCCGCGGGTCGTTCAGGTAGCCGCGGCCGACGCCGCGCCCGCCCACGTACAGTTCGCCGGGCTGGCCGGCCGGGACGGGCTGGAGCGAGTCGCCGAGGACGTAGAGCCGGGTGTCGCGGACCGGGCGGCCGATCGGGGCGCGCACCGAGTCCAGCTCCGCGGGGGAGCCGATCAGGGCGTGGGTGACGTCGTCCGAGCACTCGGTCGGCCCGAAGGCGTTGACCAGCGGGATGCCGGGGCGCAGCGCGAACCAGCGGCGGGCCAGGTCGGCGGGCAGCGCCTCGCCGGTGACCACCAGCCGGCGCAGCGCGGGCAGCGCGGGCAGCGGGGCGCCGGCCTCCCAGGAGTCCAGGGCGGCGCGCAGCAGCGAGGGGACGACCTCCAGCACGGTGACGCCCTCGGCGTCGGCGAGCGCGAACAGGGCGCCCGGGTCGGCGGCGAGCTCGCGGGAGACCACCCGCAGCCGGCCGCCCGCGACCAGCGGGCTGAGCATCTGCCAGACCGAGATGTCGAAGGTGACCGGGGCGTTGTGCACCACGGTGTCGGCCTCGGACAGTTCCAGGTCGGCGTGCTTGGCGAGCAGGTGGTTGACCATGCCGTCGCGGTGCACCATGGCGCCCTTGGGGCGGCCGGTGGAGCCCGAGGTGTAGATGACGTAGGCGAGTTCGGCGGGGCCGCCGGCGGGCGCCAGCAGCTCCTGGTCGCGGGCGTCGTCGAGGGCGAGCACGGCGGGGCGTTGCGGCAGGGCGCCGAGCAGGGTGTCGGCGTACGGCCGCTGGTCCTCGCCGTGCAGCAGGACGGCGGCGCCCGCGGCCTCGACCAGCGCCGCGCCGCGGGCGGCCGGGGCCTGGACGTCCAGTGGGAGCCAGGCGGCTCCGGCGCCGAGCACGCCGAGGACGGCGGTGACGAAGCCGGTGCCGGGGGCGGCGGCGATCGCCACCAGCCGGTCCGGTCCGGCGCCGGCGGCGAGCAGCCGGCGGGAGAGCGCGCTGGCCCGGGCGACCAGCTCGGCGTAGTCGAGCCGGCCGGCGTCGTCCTGGACGGCGACGGCGCCGGGACGGGCCTGGGCGAGCGCGCGGATCCGGGGCACCACGTCGGTGAAGGCCTCGGGCTGCTGCCCGTAGCTGTTCCACTCGACCAGGACGCGCTCGCGCTCGGCGGCGGGCAGCGCGGTGATCCGGCCGACCGGCAGCTCGGTGGAGACGGTCGAGAACTCCTCCAGGTAGCCGAGCAGGGCGTCCCGGAAGAGGTCGAGCCGCTCCTGCGGGTAGCGGTCGGCGTCGCCGTCGACGCGCAGCTCGCAGCCGTCCTCGCCGCTGTCCAGGAAGAGGATCTGGAGGTCCGGGACGGGGCCGGTGGACAGGTTGCGGACCAGGGCGCGGCAGTCGCCGAGGGCGAACTCGCCGCCGGTCTGCAGCACGTTGACGGTGGGGCCGAAGGTGCGGCCGGCGTCGCCGGTGAGCCCGAGCTCGCGGCGGATCGCGTCGTGCCGGTGGCGCTGGTGGCGCAGCGTGCCGCGCAGAGCCGCGGCGACCTGGGTGAGCAGGCCGTCGCGGCCGAGCGCGGGGTGGGCGTCGAGCGGCAGCGGCAGGAAGTTGGCGCGCATGCCGGGGACGGACTGGGCGAGCGGGGTGGTGCGGGCGGCGACCGGGAGGGTGAGCACGACCCGGTCGGTGCCGCAGAGTTGGGCGAGGCAGCCGGCGGTGGCGCCGATCAGCAGGGTCTGCCAGGTGACCCGCTCGGCCCAGGCGGCGTCCTGCAGCCTGGTGACGGTGGCGGCGGGGATCAGGCCGGTGCTGCGCAGGGTGTGGCGGGCGGGCGGGCCGAGGTGGCCGGAGAGCACGGTGGGTTCGATGCCGTCGGCCAGCCGCTCGGCCCAGTAGGCGCGGTCGCGCTGGTGGGCGGGGGAGGCGAGGTAGTCGCGCTCCTCGGCGAGCAGTTCGGCGAGGGTCGGGTCGACGGCGGGCTCGGCGTCGGGCAGGTCGTACTCGGCGGCGAGCCGGCGGTAGACCAGGGCGCGGCTGAACCCGTCGACCAGGATGTGGTTGGCCCGGACGTAGAGCCAGGCCAGTTCGGGGCCGATCAGGACGAGGGTGGCGGCGAAGGCGTCGGGGCCGAGGGTGGACGGACGGCGTCCCTCGGACTCCAGGAACGCTTCGGCCGCGGCGCGCGGGTCGGGCTCGCCGGTCAGGTTGAGCACCGGGAGGGGACGCTCGCGGGGCGGTTCGACGATCTGCACCGGCAGGCCGTCGCGCTCGGCGAAGCGCACCCGCAGGCACTCGGTGCGGTTCTGCACGCGCTGCCAGGCGGCCCGCAGCCGCTCGTGGTCCAGCGGGCCGGTCAGCTCCAGGACGTCCGCCATGGTGAACACCGGGTTGCCCGGGTCCAGCTGCTGGGCGAACCACATCTCGCGCTGGGCGTCGGACAGCGGCAGTTCTCCGGGCCGCCCCGGTTCAGGAAATTCAGAAAACAGCGCTGTATGACGCATCGTCATCTTACCCCCGTGGCAATGGCGTTGGGCGGCGTACGGCGGTCTACGGCATCGAGCGCGTCGGCGCCGTAGATGTCGCGCACCCAGGCGCTCTGGTAAATGGTGTCGAGGTAGCGGTCGCCCAGGTCCGGCGAGACGGCGACGGCGACCACGTCCTGGCCGAGCCGGTGTTCCGCCAGCCAGGCCGTGGCCCCGCTGACCACCGTCCCGGTGGAGCCGCCGAACAGGAAGCCGCCGCGGGCCAGTCGGTGACAGGTGCGGACGGTGTCCAGTTCGGGCACGTGCACCACGTCGTCGACGAAGCTCTCGTCCAGCAGGGCCGGCCGGACGCCGGCGCCCAGGCCGGGGAGCATCCGCGGGCCGGGCTCGCCGCCGAAGGTGACCGAGCCGACGCTGTCCACCGCGACGATCCGGGTGTCCGGCCGGTGCTCCTTGAAGTAGCGGGCGCAGCCCATCAGCGTGCCGGTGGTCCCGGCGCCGACGAACAGCAGGTCGAGGTCCGGGAACTGGCGGTGGATCGACGGCGCGGTGGTGCGGTAGTGGGCGCGCCAGTTGTCCGGGTTGGCGTGCTGGTTGAGCCAGACGTAGCGCGGCGAGGAGGCGCACAGCTCGCGGACGAAGTCCAGCCGGGCACCGAGGAAGCCGGTCTCCGGCGACGGCTCGGTGATCATGTGGACTTTGCCGCCGAGTGTTTCGATCAGCTGCCGGGTGGACAAGTTCGTACGTGGGTCGACGACGCAGATGAACTGATAGCCCCGGACGGAGGCGATCATGCTCAGCGCCATCCCCAGGTTCCCCGAGGAGGACTCCACCAGGACGGAGTCCCGGTTCAGCCGGCCGTCCCGCTCGGCCGCGTCGACCATGCTGAGGGCCGCCTTGAGCTTGACGGAGCCGGCGAAGTTGAAGCCCTCGCACTTGAGGTACAGCGGGTAGTCGAACATCGCCCGGAGGTCGACGAAGAGTTCGTCCTCGTTGAACTCCTGCGGCGTTCTGATGATGGGCATCGCCCGTTCCCCTTCGGTGTCAGGAGAGTGACGGGACGTCAGTCCCAGATGATGTCGTCGCCGTGCGCGGAACCGGTGGCCGGGCCGGCCGGACCGACGGTGGTGCGGGCGGTGGTGACGGTGGTGCTGCTCATGGTGAACCCCCGGTGGCAAATGGAGCCGCGGGCCGTGGAATCGGCGGCGGCGGAACGACTTCGGGCGGATGAGTGCCCTGCTGGGTCCGGTCCCCGTGCCGGGCCGCTGGGAGGTCAGTCCCAGATGATGTCGTCGCCGTGCACGGAGCCGGTGCCCTTGGCGACCGGACCGTCCCAGATGATGTCGTCGCCGTGCACGGAGGCGGTCGTCACGCGGACCGGGACGGCCTTGGTGACCGGGCCGTCCCAGATGATGTCGTCGCCGTGGACGGAAGTGGTGCGCGCCTCGGCCGGGGCGGCCACGGCGGTGGCGGCGCCGGCGACCGGCGCGGTGAGGGCGGCGCCGGCGACCAGCAGGCCGAGGACGGCGGCGGTACGGGCGGCGACAATGGTGATGCTGCTCATGGTGAACCCCCGGTGGCAATAGGGCCGCGGGCCGTGAAATCGGCGGCGGCCGAGAAACAGACGAAACGGATGAGTGCTGTGCCTGGTTCAATTCCCGCGGTGAATGACCGCGCGGGACCGGCTCTCGAATCCTGCGGAAGGGGGTTCCGGCCCCCTTCGGCGTGACCAAGTCTGTCTCGCACACACGTTCCGTGCCACAGTTCTCCATGTCAGGGTCCTGCCCTGGCAGCACCCTGCACAGCGCCCGCCCCGGAGCTCACTCCTCCAACAACGGCAGCCGGTCGTCGCTGAATTCGGCCGCCAGCCGCCATCCGCGCAGTTCAGGCGCGTCACGCAGGCAACGGCGGGTGATCCGTTGCGCTGCGGAATCCGGCTCTCCGGATTTCGCGGGGCCGAGAAAGAAGACCAGATCGGCACCGAGCGGGTCGATCTCGACGTAAACGTGCTCCAGTCCGTCGGCCGGCTCGGCGGCGTTCCGGAGTAGTTCGACGAGTTTGTCGGGCGTGACCTGTTCCGGTTCGACGATACCCCGAACCAGACGTCCGACAGTGATATACATGTCAAATCCTCTCGTGGGTGGACCCGCTCGAAGTCCGCAGGTAAGGGCCTGGGCCCCAAAACGCGGTGGTTGTGGGCTGGGTGTCGTAACATGCCCCCGAGATCCGGCAATGACGTGGCGTCATCAGGTTCGCAACATCGGGGGGGCAGGCGGTGCTGTCAGTGTTAGGACTGGATCCCGACGCCGAGGCCGTGTACCGGACGGTGCTGGCCAGGCCTGAACTCGGAATCGCCGGAGTGGCACAGGAGCTCCAGTGGCCCGAACAGCGCGTCCGGGAGGCCCTGGACGGACTGGCCCGGCTCACCCTGATCAGGCACTCCGAGCTGCAGCCCGGGCACCTCCTGCTGGTGAACCCCGAGGTCAGCCTCGCCATGCTGATCGGCCGCCAGGAGGTCGAACTCGCCGAGCGGCAGCGCCAGATAGCGCACAGCAGGCTGGAGGCGGCCAAGCTGGTCGCGCAGTACGCCGAGAGCCGCAAGGGCGAACGGGGCCTGGGCGTCGAACAGTTGGAGGGCGTCGACCAGATCCGGCTCCGGCTGGAGGAGCTCTCGCACTCGTGCGTCAGCGAGATCATGGGATTCGCGACCGGCGGCGGACAGTCGCCGGCCGCCCGAAGAGCCGGCCAGGTCGCCGACCAGGAGGTCTTCGACCGGGGCGTGCAGATGCGCAGCATCTACCTGGAGAGCGCCGCCAACGACGGCGGCACCATCGCCCACCTGGAGTGGCTCACCGAGCGGGGCGCCCGGGTGCGGATAGCCCCGTCGCTCCCGATGCGCCTGGTGATCTTCGATCGCAAGGTCGCGGTCGTCCCCACCGATCCGGACGACACCAGCGTGGGGGCCCTGGTGCTGTCCGGTCCGGGACTGGTCTCCGCGCTCTGCGCGCTGTTCGAGTACGTCTGGGAGAACGCCGCCCCGTACGGGAAGGCCCCGACCAAGGGGGCCGAGGGCCTCAACCCGCAGGCGATGGCGGTGCTCAGCCTGCTCGCCCAGGGCCACACCGACGAGGTGGTGGCCCGCAAGCTCGGGGTCTCGGTGCGCACCTCGCGCCGGATCACCGCGGAACTGATGGCCTGGCTCGGCGGCCGGAGCCGCTTCCAGGCCGGGGTGATCGCCGGTGAGCGCGGTCTGCTGCAGGGCGGTGCGCCGCCGCGCGAGGGCGACTGAGAGCAGCCCTCCGGCGGCGCGCGGACGCGGCCGGCCGGACCGGACGGGACGACTGCCGTCCCGTCCGTCCCGGCCGGCCGGGTGGTGCGTCAACGCGTCACCGCGGTGCGGTAGACCCGCAGGTTGACCGGGACAAGCACCGCGAGCAGGGCCGCCACCACGATCACCGCGAGCAGCACCGGGTGCCGGTCCGGCAGGCTGGTGCCGACCACCGTCGGGGCGTTGCCCCACAGCTCGCGGCAGGCCGAGGCCACCAGGCTGACCGGGTTCCACTCGGCCACCGCGCGCAGCCAGGCGGGCAGCCCGGACAGCGGCATGAACGAGTTGGACAGGAACGACAGCACGACCAGGAACAGCGCCGAGATGCCGTTGATCGCCTCGGCGTTGCGCATCAGCATGCCGACCAGCGCGCCCAGCCAGAGCATCGCGTAGGCGAAGGCCAGCACCAGGACGAAGCCCAGCGCCGCCGAGCCGACGTCCGTGTGGATCCGCCAGCCGACGCCCAGGCCGGCCAGGGAGACCGCGAAGGTGGCGGCCGCGGCGGTCAGCAGGTCGGCCGCGGTGTGGCTGACCAGTACGGCGGAGCGGCCCATCGGCAGCGAGCGGAAGCGGTCGATCAGCCCGGTGCGCAGGTCGGTGGCCACGCCCAGCGCGGCCACGCCGACGCAGGTCAGGCCGACCTGGGCGAACACCCCGGCCATCACGTAGTCGTGGTACTCGCCGGAGCCGGTCACGGTCACCACGCTGGCGAACAGGTAGCCGAGCACGACCACCATGGTCACCGGGGTCAGGGTGATCGCGATGATCTTCTCCGGGGTGCGCCGCAGGTGCCGCAGGTGGCGGCCGATCAGCGCGGCGGTGTCTCCGAGGGCCGTGCCGAGGCCGGCCGGGGCGCCGATGTCGCTCACTGCTCGTCTCCCGTCCGTCCGGCGGCGGCCGCCACCGGTTCCCGTTCGCCCTGCCCGCCCTGCTTGCCCGCTTCGCCCTGCCCGGGCCGCTCGTCCTGCCCGGCCCGCGGCTCCGGTGCGTCCGATGCGCCCGGTGTGAGCGCCGGAGCGCCCGCCTCGGGGGCCCGGCCGACCTGGGTGCCGCGCCCGGTCAGGTGGAAGAACACGTCGTCCAGCGAGGGACGGCGCAGCGCGAAGTCCGTCACCGGCACCCGGGCCGTCTCCAGGGCGACCGCGGCGGCGGCGATGGTGCCGATGCCGTCGGCCAGTTGGACGGTGATCCGGCGCCCGGTGCGGTCCACCTCGGGCTGGGCGGCGGCCACCGGGGCGAGCACGGCCAGCGCCTGGGCGACGGCCGCGTCGGTGCCGACGCCCACCTCCAGCCACTCCTCGCCGACCTTGCGCTTGAGCTCGTCCGGGGTGCCCTCGGCGATCACCGTGCCGGTGTCGATGACCAGGATCCGGTCGGCCAGGAAGTCGGCCTCCTCCAGGTACTGGGTGGTGAGCAGCACGGTCACCCCCTGGGCGACCTGCTCGCGGACCATCTCCCAGAGCACCAGCCGGCTGGCCGGGTCCAGCCCGGTGGTCGGCTCGTCCAGGAACAGCACCTCGGGCCGGCCGATCAGCGCGGCGGCCAGGTCCAGCCGGCGGCGCATGCCGCCGGAGTAGGTCTGGGCCGGCTTCTCGGCGGCGTCCTCCAGCTCGAACCGGGCGAGCAGCTCGGCCGCCCGCTCCCGGGCACCCTTGCGCCCCAGGTGCAGGAGCCGGCCCAGGAGTTCGAGGTTCTCGCGACCGGTGAGCAGCCCGTCGACGGCGGCGTACTGACCGGCCAGGCCGATCCGCCGGCGCACCTGGCGCTGCTGGCGTACGACGTCGAAGCCGGCCACCTCGGCCCGCCCCTGGTCCGGTTCCAGCAGGGTCGCCAGCAGTCGGACGGTGGTGGTCTTGCCGGCGCCGTTGGGGCCCAGCAGGCCGAGCACGGTGCCGGCCGCGACCTCGAGGTCCACGCCCCTGAGCGCGTGGTGCTCGCCGTATCTCTTGCCGAGTCCGGTCGCCCTGATTGCGGTGTCCATCATTCATTCCCCCTTCCACGGAGGTCTGTGGATCGTTCGGAAAGCAGACGCCGGAACACATTCCGGCGCGGAATCGTGAAATTCAGTGGAATCGTTCGGAGTCGGCCCTCGGGCCCGGTCGGGTGCTCGCGCACTCGACGACCGGTCGGTCGCACGGGGCGGCCGGCCGACTTTCCCGAATCATCGGCCCGGCGTCACTCGAATGTGGTCCGCTCGAATGGTTGTCCCTCAACGGGGACCGACCGTAGCACCGGGGAAACGGGGCCGGTAAGGGGCTCCGGCCCGGCTCCGCTGGCAGCAGCTTGCCACCGCAGGATGCTGCAACTCCCAGGGGCTCCAAAGCCGTTCGCGAGGGCCTACGGTCATGGGTATTCCCCCGGTCCCCCTCAAGCCGGTGAGGACACATCCAACCCGTCTGTCGCCACCGCGGCTTGATCATTGCCGCCGATCGCAGGAGAGGTAATGGCACGTCAGAGCAATTTCGCGGCCCGGCTGGGCGAGTGGAGTGCCCAGCACCGCAAGACCGCCGTCTTCGGCTGGATCATCCTGGTCATCCTGGTCACCGTGCTCGGTGGCATGGTCGGGCAGAAGAGCCTGACCCAGGCCGACTACGGGACCGGGGAGTCCGGCAGGGCCGCCCAGGTCCTCAAGGACGCCGGGATCAACGACCCGGTCAACGAGCTGATCCTGGTCCACAGCGACGCACTGACCGCGGACTCCGCGGAGTTCCGCGGCGCCGTCCAGGCCGCCGCCGACGCGGTCAACAAGACCGGTCTCGCGGAGAACCTGCGGGACCCGTACACCACCCAGGCCTTCTCGGCCGACAAGCACTCGGCGCTGATCATGTTCGCCGTCACCGGCGACCCGGACACCGCGGCCGACCGGATCGACCCGGTGATCACCGCCGTCCAGGACACCGCCAAGGCCCACCCCCAGGTGACCCTCGGCGAGTTCGGCGGCGCGACCGCCCTCAAGGGCATCAACGACAGCCTCGGCGATGACTTCACCCGCGCCGAACTGACCGCCCTGCCGGTCGCGTTGGGCATCCTGCTGGTGGTCTTCGGCGCCTTCGTGGCGGCCGTGCTGCCGGTCGCCCTGGCGGTCACCGCCTGCATCGGCGCGCTCGGGCTGCTCGCGCTGAGCAGCCAGGCGGTGCCGGTGGACGGCATGACCAACTCGGTGATGTTCCTGATGGGCCTCGCCGTCGGCGTCGACTACTGCCTGTTCTACCTGCGCCGCGAGCGCGAGGAGCGGGCGGCCGGCCGGGACAAGGCGACCGCGCTGCGGATCGCGGCCCACACCTCGGGCCACTCGGTGATGGTCTCCGGCCTCACCGTGATGATCGCGATGGCCGGCATGTTCCTCTCCGGGCTGACCGTCTTCGAGGGCTTCGCGATGGCCACCATCGAGGTCGTCGCGGTCGCGGTGGTCGGTTCGATGACCGTGCTGCCGGCCCTGATGTCGATGCTCGGCGACAAGGTCGCGTCGGGCCGGATCCCGTGGATCAGCAAGCGCCGGCAGGCCGCCGCGGCGAGCCCGAAGCCCGCGAACGCGCTGCTGCGCGGCGTGCTGGCCCGCCCGGGGATCTTCGCGCTGCTGTCCGCCGCGGTGCTGCTGGTGCTGGCCCTGCCGGCGCTCGGCATGAAGACCGAGAAGCTCGGCATGGACAAGCTGCTGCCCTCGGACAACCCGCTGGTCTCGATCTCGCAGCGGATCGACCGCGAGTTCCCCGGGTCGCCCTCGCCCGCCACCGTGGTGGTCAAGGCCGACAACATCGACTCGCCGCAGGTCGCCAAGAGCATCGAGGACTTCAAGCAGGCCGCCCTGGCCTCCGGGAAGACCGGCAACCAGATCGACGTGCGGTACTGGAAGGACAAGAACATCGCCCAGATCAGCGTTCCGCTGGCGGGCAGCGGCACCGACGCCACCTCCAAGGCGGCCCTGTCGGCGCTGCGCGGGCAGATCGTCCCGCAGACCCTGAAGACCGTTCCGGGCACCACCGCGCTGGTCGCCGGTGACCTCGCCTTCTCGGTCGACTACAACGACCAGCTGGACCGCAGCATCGTCCCGGTGTTCGCCTTCGTCATGGGCGTCACCTTCCTGCTGATGCTGTTCTCCTTCCGCTCGCTGACCATCTCGATCACCTCGATCCTGCTCAACCTGCTCTCGGTGGCGGCCGCCTACGGCGTGATGACCGCGGTGTTCCAGCACGGCTGGGGCGCCTCGCTGGTGGGCACCAAGGCGCCGGGGGCGATCGAGTCCTGGATGCCGCTGTTCGTCTTCGTGGTGCTCTTCGGCCTCTCGATGGACTACCACGTGTTCGTGGTCTCCCGGATCCGCGAGGCGTACCTCTCGGGCAAGTCCAGCCGGGAGGCGGTCGGCCTCGGCATCCGCAACACCGCCGGGGTGGTCACCAGCGCCGGTCTGATCATGGTCGCGGTGTTCGCGGTCTTCGGCACCCTGGGCATGCAGGACTTCAAGCAGCTCGGCATCGGCCTGGCGGTCGCGGTCCTGCTGGACGCCACCCTGGTCCGCGCGGTGCTGCTGCCGGCGGTGATGGCCCTGCTCGGCGACGGCAACTGGTACCTGCCGCGCTGGCTGGGCGGCGGCCGCACCACCCGCGCCGCGCACGCCGCCGGGGCGAACCCCGCCGCCGGCCGGCCCGAGCCGGCCGACAGCGCCTACGTCGGCTGACCAGGCCCCGCCCGACCCTCCGCCCCGCCCGATCCTCCGCCCCGCCCGACCCTCCGTCCCGCCCGATCCCCGCCCGCACCGGGCGGACCCGACTGGAGCCACCACCGTGTTCGAGTTCAGAGTCATCGACGGCACCACCGCCCGCGAGCTCATCGCGGGAGCCCGCCCGCGGATCGTCCAGGAGGTCCGGGAGACCTACCTGACCCACGGCGCCGGCGAGTCCGTGAACCCCGACAGCTACTTCCTGCGGTTCCCGGCCAAGCCGGACGCCCGGATCATCGCCCTGCCGGCCTACCTCGGCGGCGGCGTCGGAGTGGCCGGGATCAAGTGGATCAGCAGCTTCCCGGCCAACATCGAGCGGGGCTTCCCGCGCGCCTCGGCCGCCCTGCTGCTGAACGACTACGAGACCGGCTACCCGTTCGCCGTCCTGGAGGCCTCGCAGATCAGCGCGGCCCGTACCGCGGCCTCCGCCGTGCTCGCCGCCGAGGTGCTCAGCGGCGGCCGTACGGCGGGCCGGCTGGCGGTGGTGGGCGCCGGCATCATCGCCCGCAACATCCTGGAGTTCTTCGGCGCCCAGCAGTGGGAGATCGACGAGCTGGTGGTGCACGACCGCAAGGCCGAGTACGCCCGGGCGCTGGTCGACCACGCCGACGCCGAACTCGGCTACCCGGCCAGGGTGGTGGAGAGCCTGGACGAGGCGCTCAAGGGCGCCGACGTGGTGGTGCTGGCCACCACCGCGGGCGAGCCGTACATCCTCGACCCGGAGACCTTCGCCCCCGGGCAGCTGGTGCTCAACATCTCGCTGCGCGACCTCGCGCCGGAGATCATCGGCGGCGCGTACAACGTGCTCGACGACGTGGAGCACTGCATGAAGGCGAACACCTCTCCGCACCTGGCCGAACAGCTCTACGGCAACCGGGAGTTCGTCACCGGCACGCTGGCCCAGGTGATCGAGGGCGAGGTCGCCGTCGGCACCGACCGCCCGGTGGTCTTCTCGCCCTTCGGCCTCGGCGTGCTCGACCTGGCGGTCGGCGCGCTGGTGCACGACGAGGCGGTGGCGGCGGGTCGGGCGACCGAGATCCCCGGCTTCTTCGCGGAGACCACCCGCTGGTAGCCCCCGCCCCGGGCCCGCCGACCCCGGACCCGCAGACCCCGGGCCCGCCCCCCACGAAGGGCCCGGCACCACCGACGAGGGCCCCGACCGCCGCCCGGCGGTCGGGGCCCTCGCGGTGTTCCGCCCGCGCCGGGGCTCAGCCCTCGGAGCCGCCGAAGCGCGCCGTCCAGGCCGCCAGGTCCTCCTCGGTGATCTTCGCGAACAGCACCGGCGGCACGGTGAACGGTGTCCCGGCCGGGACGAGGTCCAGCGCCCGGGCCTCGTCCCCGTCGATCCAGGTCCGGGTGTCCCCGTCCAGCGCGAAGGCACCGCGCATCGCGGCCGCCGTGGTCGGGATGAACGGCTCGGACACCACCGCGTACAGGTGGATCAGGTTCATCGCCGTCCGCAGGGTCAGCGCCGCCGCCTCCGGGTCCGTCTTCACCTGGAGCCAGGGCGCCTTCTCGTCCAGGTAGGCGTTCCCGGCGCTCCACAGCGCGCGCAGCGCCTGCGCCGCCTTGCGGAAGTTGAGCGCCTCCAGCTGGGCCTCGTACTCGGCCAGCAGGCCGGCGGTCTGCTCGCCGAGCCGTTCCTCGGCCCCGCCCGGCGCGGCCCCGGCCGGGACTTCGTCGCCGAAGCGCTTGCGGCTGAACGAGAGCACCCGGTTCACGAAGTTGCCGAGGGTGTCGGCGAGGTCCTTGTTGACCACCGAGGCGAAGAGGTCCCAGGTGAAGCTGGAGTCGTCCGACTCGGGGGCGTGCGCCATCAGGAAGTAGCGCCAGTAGTCGGCGGGCAGCAGCTCCAGCGCGACGTCGGTGAAGATGCCGCGCTTCTGGCTGGTGGAGAACTTCCCGCCGTAGTACGTCAGCCAGTTGAAGGCCTTGACGTAGTCGACCTTCTTCCACGGGCGGCGCGAGCCGAGGATCGTCGCCGGGAACATCACGGTGTGGAACGGGACGTTGTCCTTGGCCATGAACTCCGTGTAGCGGACGGTGTCGTCGGCCTCGTACCACCAGGACTTCCAGTCCCGCGGCTGCCCGGCCGGGGCGGCGTCCGCCCACTCCTTGGTGGCGCCGATGTACTCGATCGGGGCGTCGAACCAGACGTAGAACACCTTGCCCTCGGCGGCCAGTTCGGGCCACACGTCGGCCGGCACCGGGACGCCCCACTCCAGGTCGCGGGTGATCGAGCGGTCCTGGAGGCCCTCGGTCAGCCACTTGCGGGCGATCGAGGAGGCCAGCACCGGCCAGTCGTCGCCGTGCGTGGCGATCCAGGCCTCGACCTCCTCGGTCAGCTTCGACTGGAGCAGGAACAGGTGCCTGGTCTCCCGGACCTCGAGGTCGGCGCTGCCGCTGATCGCCGAGCGCGGCTCCAGCAGGTCGGTCGGGTCCAGCACCCGGGTGCAGTTCTCGCACTGGTCGCCGCGCGCCTTGTCGTAGCCGCAGTGCGGGCAGGTGCCGACGATGTAGCGGTCCGGCAGGAAGCGGCCGTCGGCGTTGGAGTACACCTGGCGGATCGAGCGCTCCTCGATGAAGCCGTTGCGGTGCAGCTCGCGGGCGATCTCCTGGGTGATCTCCCGGTTCTGCGGCGAGGAGCTGCGGCCGAAGTGGTCGAAGGACAGTCCGAAGCCGTCGTACACCGCCCTCTGGGCGTCGTGCGCCCGGGCGCAGAACTCGGCGACCGGCAACCCGGCCTCCTGGGCGGCCAGTTCGGCGGGCGTGCCGTGCTCGTCGGTGGCGCAGATGTACAGCACCTCGTGGCCGCGTTGGCGCAGGTAGCGGGCGTGGACGTCCGCCGGGAGCATCGACCCGACCATGTTGCCCAGGTGCTTGATCCCGTTGATGTACGGAAGGGCGCTGGTGATCAGGTGCCGAGCCATCCTCGGATGCTCCGAATTCTCCGGCACGCGCACCCCACCCGGAGTGCGGTGCCAGGCGCAGGGGTCCATTGTGGGCTGCCAAGCCTACCGCCGCCCGTCCCGCCGCCGGGCCCGCGGCGGGGGCAGCGCGGCCTCACGGACGGGTGAAGTCGGCGTACCGGTCGAACTCCCCGGCCTTGACCCCGCGGACGAACGCCGCCCACTTGCGCGGCGTCGTCCGCACGACCACCTCGGGAAGGTCCGACTCGCGGATCTCCACCATGCCGCCCGACGCCCTGACCTCCACGCAGTCGGTGCTCTCGCCGCTGGCCGACGCCTTGCGCCACACGTTCATGCGAAATCTTTCAGTATGACCCGGATGAAGTCCCGGGAGTCGGCCACCCCGAGCGCGATCGCCGCGGTCTTCTCCTTGATCTGTCGGTAGGAGGCCAATTCCACTTCGGAGTGCACGAACTTCGGCCCGTGCGTGAGGTCGATCTGGACGGTGTCGAGCTCCGGGACGGGCCCGCGGGCGAGATACAGGCTCTCCCCGGAGCCGGTGTAGGTGGGCACGCTGAACGGGATCACCCTGATCTCCAGCCCCGGGCGCTCGGAATTCGCCAGCAGGCTCTGCAGCTGGTCGCGCAGCACTGCCGGGCCGCCGAACTGCATCCGCAGCGCGGACTCGTGCAGGATCGCGCTGTACGGCTTCGGGCGGTCGACGAAGATCTGCTGGCGCCGGATCCGGAATGCCTTCCGGACCTCCGCCTCCTGGCGGTGCTGTGCGGGGAGCCGCTCGAACACCGCGGCCGCGTAGTCCGGGGTCTGCAGCAGTCCGGGGATGAAGGTGCTGTTGAGGATGGAGAGCGACTCGGCGTGGTGCTCCATCTCCGCGATGTCGACGATGCCGCTGGGCATCCGCCCCCGGTAGCCGTCCCACCAGTACTTCCGGCGGTCCTGCGTCATGGCGAGCAGCGCGTCCAGGTACGGGCCGTCGGGGCAGCCGCAGGTGCGCGCCCAGGTCCGGAGCCGGTCGGCGCTGATCCCCGACTTCCCGTTCTCCATCTGGGAGATCTTCGGCAGGTCGGTGCCGATCGTGGCGGCCAGGCTCTTGGGCGTCACGCCCACGCGTTCGCGCATCTTGCGCAGCTCGATCCCCAGGCGCTGCTGGCGGACGGTCGGCGACAAGCGGGGTGGCATGACTCTCATCTCCGGATCGCGGCTTCGGTCGATGCTTCCGGTGAAGTGTGACGTGGACACCGGGCCCTAGCCAGCGAATTGGGGGATACCCCACGATGGAGTGAACGTCCAGTCCCTCGGTAGCAACTCTGGCACCCTGACCCTATGGTCATCCGTGTCACTCGCTGACTTGTTGTCGCCTAAACAGTCGCCAAGTCGCCTATCGGCCCTGCCAATCAGCCGTAAATACACCCAGATGCACGGTCAGGGCGTTCGGCATCACCGACCGGAGACAGCCGTGCCCCTTCCTCCCCCTCCCGGCCCCCCGCACCCGCGCCCCCACCGCCCCCACCTTCCCCAGCGCATTTCCGCACCCCGGTGAATGCCCTTCTGGTCGCCGGATTGTCCGCCCTCCTCCTCGCCGTCCTTTTCGTCGGCTGGCTGGTCTGGCTGGTCAACATGCAACCCCGGGAACTCCGCGCGACGAAAAGGGAGTTGATCCCGCGCCATTCCGCCCCCGCCGAGCACGAATAACACCCGGGCCGGGGCCCGCCGTCAGCCGCGGGCGAGGCGGTCGGTCAGGCGGGCCTTGGCGGGGGGCCACTCGTCGGCGAGCATCGAGAAGTAGGCGCTGTCGCGCCAGGTGCCGGTGGGGCGCAGGCGGTGGCGGCGCAGGACGCCCTCGAACTGGGCGCCGAGGCGCAGGATGGCGTTGCGGGAGCGCTCGTTGAGGGCGTCGGTCTTCCAGTAGACGCGGCCGGTGCCGAGGTCCTCGAAGGCGTGGGTGAGCAGCAGCAGTTTGGCCTCGGTGTTGACCGCGGTGCGCCAGACGGAGCGGGCGTACAGGGTGCCGCCGATCTCGACGGACTCGTCCACGGGGTTGATGTCGTGGTAGCCGGTGATGCCGACGGCGGTGCCGGTCGCGAGGTCGACGGCGGCGAACCACACCGAGTCGCCCCGCTCGGCCCCGGCGACGCGGGTGTCGAGGATGCGGCCGAGCTCCTCCTCGGAGGCCGGCGGGAGGTCCATGGTCCAGCGCCAGACCTCGGGGTCGGAGCCGACGGCGGCCCAGAGGTCGGCGAGGTGGTGGCGCCCCAGCGGCTCCAGGCGGATGTGGCGGCCGGTGAGGGTGGTGGCGGTGGGCGGCTTCGAGGTCATGCCCCCGAACGTAGCGCGCCTCTGCACTAGAGGCAATGGTTGTATGCACTAGTGCAATGGGCCGATGGTAAAGGGAAGGGCCCCGGGGGGGGGGGGGAAGGGGGGGGGGGGGGGCCCCACCCCCCCCCCTCCAAAAGAAAACCAATCTCTCGCCCCTCTCTCCCCTCCCCCCCCCCACCGCCAGCGGGGTGATGGTAGCCCCGCATTAAC
>NZ_JBVHYH010000075.1:0-48542 GCF_055569135.1 Kitasatospora sp. NPDC029367 | reverse complement strand
TCCCCCCCTCCCCCCCCCCCGCCCCCCCCCCCTTCCCCCTCCCCCCCCCCCCCCCCCCCCGCCCCCCCCCCCCCCCCCGCCCCCCCCCCTTCCCCCCCCCCCCCCCCCCCCCCCGGTCCTGCGTTTCAGCGGGTGGCGAGGTTTCAGCCGGTGGCGAGGAGGCCGGAGACCAGGGCGCGCAGTCCGTCGCGGTAGCTGTCCTGGGCGGTGAGGCTCTCCCAGCGGTCGGCGACCTGGGCCAGCCGGGGGTGGACGGCCGGGTCGAGGCCGGCGAAGACCTGCTCCCGGTAGGTGGGGCGGTCGTCGTCGGTGCGGCGCCTGGCGGCGGTGGTACGGACCACGATCTCCCCGGCGGTGTAGTACCAGATCGCACGGTAGCCCTGGACGGCGCGTTCCGGGGTCAGGCCGCAGTCGACCAGTCCGTCGACGATCTGCTCGACGAACCAGAGGGCGTGGGTGGAGAACAGGTCGTCGGCGGCCAGGACTTCGACGATCCAGGGGCAGGCGGCGAGCGCGTCGTGGATCGCGGTGGCCGCCGTGAGGACGCGTTCGCGCGGGTCCGCCGGGAGCTCGACCGGGTGGAGGGTGCGGGCGGCGTAGTCGTCGAGCAGCAGGACGAGCAACTCCTCCTTGTTGCGCACGTGGTGGTAGAGCGCCATCGGGGTGCTGCCGATGTCGGTGGCCAGCCGGCGCATGGTCAGTCGCTCGACGCCCTCCTCGGCCACGATCCGGCGGGCCGCCTCGACGACCTCCTCCTGGGAGATGCGGGGAGGGCGGCCGGTGGCCTTGCGGGGGGTGGGGGAGGGCTGCTGCATCCCCTCATCATGCCTCGTCTCGTCATGCCTCGTCCGGGGGCCCGTCGTGCCTCGCCGGTTCTGGGCGGCTCGACAGCGGTGAGCTTCCGAGGGTACTTTCCTTACATGTATAAAAACGTGCGAGGCCGCCCCGGCCTGGTGCTCGCGGCGGTCACCGTCGCCCAGTTCGTCCTCGCCCTCGACCTGTCGGTGGTCAACGTCGCGCTGCCCGCGATCCGCGACGCCCTGGGCTTCGCCCCGCTCGACCTCTCCTGGGTCATCCACGTCTACGCGCTCACCTTCGGCGGGCTGCTGCTGCTCGGCGGCCGCGCCTGCGACCTGTACGGGCGGCGGCGGTTGCTGGTGCTGGGCCTGGCCGTCTTCGGGCTCTGCTCGCTCGCGGGCGGGCTGGCCCAGTACCCCTGGCAGCTGCTCGCCGCCCGCGCCGGGCAGGGCGTGGGCGCCGCGGCGGCCGCCCCGGCCGTGCTGGCGATGCTCACCACCGCCTTCCCCGAGGGCCCCCGGCGGATCCGCGCCCTCGGGGTGTGGAGCGCCGCCAACGCCGCCGGGGGCGCGCTGGGCGTGCTGGCCGGCGGGGTGCTGACCGAGTACGCCGGCTGGCGCTGGGTCATGCTGGTCAACCTGCCGATCGTGGCGACGGCGCTCGCGCTGCTCCCCGAGGGGATCGGGGCCGGGGCGCAGCCCGTACGGCGGGAACGGTTGGACGTGCTCGGCGCGGTGCTGGCCACCGGGGGCGTCGGGTTGCTGGTGTTCGGCGTCGTCCGGACCGAGAGCCGGGGGTGGGGCTCCCCGGCCACCCTGGCGACGCTGGGCGCTGCGGCTGCGCTGCTGGTCGCCTTCGTGGTGGCCGAACTCCGTTCTCCGGCACCGCTGTTGCGGATCGGGTTGCTGCGCAGCCGGTGGGTCGCCGGGGCGAACGTGCTGGTCTTCCTGGCTGCCGCCGGGCAGTTCGCGGCCTTCTACTTCGTCTCGCTCCACCTCCAGCAGGTGCTCGGGCTGGGCGCTGCCGCCACCGGGGCCGCGTTCCTGCCGTTCTCGGCGGGGCTGGTGGTGGGCTCGCTGGTCGCGACGAGGATCACCGCGCACCGCGGCCCGCGGGTGGCCCTGGTGCCCGGGGCCGTACTGGCCGCCGTCGGGCTGGGCTGGTTCGCGCTGATCAGTCCGGACGGCGGGTTCCTCGGCGACGTCCTGGGCCCGTCCCTGGTCACCAGCGTCGGCACCGGGCTGGTGCTGGCCCCCGTCGCCGCCGCCGCGACCACCGGTGTCGCACCCCGCGAGGCCGGGGCCGCCTCCGGGTTGCTCAACAGCTCGCGCCAACTCGGCGGCTGCGTCGGGCTGGCGGCCCTGGCCACCCTCGCCGCCCACCGCACCGGGCCGGGCACCGCCTCGGCCACCGGGCCGGCCGCCCTGAACGCCCTGGACGCCGGGTACGCGCTCGGGCTGGCCGCCGGTGCCGTGCTGTTCGCGCTGGCGGCGGTCGTCGCCGTCACCGTCCTGCCCCGGCGGCGGCCCGGCACGCCCGAGGGGCGTCCGCTCGCCGCCGAAGCACGCCGAGAAGATCTCCAACTGGAAGGAACCTCCTCATGACCACCACTCCGATCGCCGTCGTCGACCTGTTCGCCTCGGCGCTGCACTTCCGCCCCGACGGCGAACTGCGGGCCACCGAACGGCGGATGACCGGCGGCGGTGCCGGTGCCGAGGGCGCCTGGCAGGCCGCGGCCTTCCACGTGGAGACCGACGCCGACGTGCACGCCGACCACTGGGAGATGCACCCGGAGGCGGAGGAGGCGGTGTGCTGTCTGGCCGGCGGTGCCCGGGTCTTCTTCCGTCCGGTCGAGCCCGGTGCGGCAGAGGAGTCGGTGCGGCTGGCGGCCGGGAGCGCCGTGATCGTCCCGCGCGGCCGCTGGCACCGGCTCGAACTCGACGGTCCCAGCGACCTGATGTCGATCACCCTGCGGGCCGGGACCCGGCTGGAGCGGCGGGGCGCCGAGGACTGACTGCCGGGCCGAGGCTGCCGGGCCGGGCGGGCCGGGCGGGCCGAGCGGGTGGCCGCCCGGCCCGATCCGGGAGCAGCTGCCGGAAACGCGGCGACGGCCCTCCGCCTGTCGGGCGGAGGGCCGTCGTGTGGAAGCCTGCGGCGGTCAGGTCAGGTCAGGTCAGGTCAGGTCATGTCAGGACGGGGCAGGTCAGGTCAGGTCAGGAGGGGTCAGGCCGCAGCGCGGGCGGCCTTGGTGCGGGCGGAGTCGAAGACGGCGGCCGGGTTCCCGTAGTACAGCCACGGGCCGGCGATCTCCCGGCCCATCCCGCGGAAGAGGTCCAGGGCCTGCGCCGGGCGGCCGTTCTCGATCAGGGCGTGGGCGGTCCAGCCGCGTGCCGCGACGATGCCGGGGTGGGCGGGATCGGCGGCCGCCAGGTCGAGCAGGGCCGCGTCCACGGCGGCCGTGTAGGCGGGGGAACGGTAGAGCGAGGAGGCGGACTTGTCGCGCAGGATCTGCTCCCAGTACGCCCGCAGCTTGAGCGCCGTCAGCAGGCTGCCGGCCGGCGCGCCGGCGATCGCCTTGTCGGCGAACTCGTGCATCAACTCGTTGCTGCCGAGCCACTTCTCGCACCAGTACTGCAGTGCGGAGACGTGCGCGCCAAGGTGGTGGGGCTCGCGGGCCACGATCTCCGCCCACAGTGCGCGGTAGCGCTCGTGCGACCAGCCCTGGCCCATCGCGATCGACTGCTGCACCACCCAGGCGTTCGGGTCCCCGGGCTGGGCGAGCCGGACCGCCTCGTACGACACCTCCTCGGCCTCCTGCAGCACCTGGTGGAAGCCCATGGCCTGCTCGCGGGTCACCTGCGAGGCGTACTTCGCGGTGCGGATCTGCCACGCCCGCTTGACCAGCGCCTCGGTGAGCACCTGGGCGGCCTGGGGGCTGTCCGGCTGCTCCTCGCGCCACTTCCGGAGCCAGCCGTCGTCGGTGGCCGCGAGGGCGCCGAACGGGTTCATCCGGGAGTAGCGGGTGCTCCAGTCGACGTCGCCGTCCGAGAGGTAGGCGGCGGCCGGGCGCCAGTCCCCGGCCTTGGCCGCGTCCAGCGCCGCCCGCGCGGCAGGGTCAGCGGGTGCGTCGCCCACTTCGACCAGTTCGGCGCGCGGCACCAGACCCGCTGCGGCCGCGTCGAGCCCCCTGGCGGCCTTGCGGCGCTTGTTCAGCCAGAGGCCCAGTCTGATGAGGAGGATGAGGAGGGGGACGATGACGAAGGGGTGGGACATGAACCTGCTTCTCCACGAACTTCTTCGCACAGGTGTGCGTTCGGTGAAGATCGTACCGTTCGGGTGCGGAGCCGTGTGCCTGGCCGGGCGCCGCCGATCCGCCACCGGCCAGGAGCTTCTGGGGATGTCAGCGCCGGGAGCTACGGTCCCGGTCCATGAGTTTCTCCGGATCTTCCTCGTGGCGCGGGAGCGAGAAGGTGTGCGGCGGACGGGCCCGGACGTCATTGCTACGGTCGGTGGATGAAGGGCTGGGACGAGAGCGGTGTACGCGCTCGGATACGGGAGATGGCGGCACGGGACCCGGAGCGGTCGCGTTTCGGGGCGGGTACACACCGGTACGAGCTGGCGCCGGCTCTGCCGGAGGCGGAGATCAGGGCGTTCGAGGAAGTCCACGGCATCAATTTGTCAGCGGAGTACCGGTCCTTCGTCGCGGAGGTGGGCAACGGGCCTGCTGGGCCCGGCCACGGGTTGATGCCGTTGACCGTCCCTCGCCCGGAGGCCGGCGAGGACTGGGCGGTGGACGATGAGTGGGAGGAAGACCGGCTGCCGGGCCGACTCGCCCAGCCGTTCCTTCTCACCGAACCGCTGCCTGGCCGGATCGGCGCATCGACCGGTGAACTGACCGGGGGCACGCTCATGCTGGCCGAAGAGGGCTGCGGCAGCTACCTCAGGCTGATCCTGAACGGCCCACGAGAGGGCGAGGTCTGGCAGATCGACCCGGACTGGGGCGGCTTCGTCCCAGTGAGCCCCTGCTTTCGCACGTGGTACACCGAGTGGCTGCAGTAGGTGACCCAGCCGTCAGTCATCAACCCGACCGGGTCAGCGCCAGGACGTCGGGGATGTGACTGCGGCGCCCGGCCTCGTTCCCGCCCCTCCTCGCACGTGTGTCCGGCCCGGGGGTGAACGATCGTCGAGTCGTGCCGATTCCCCGGTGGAGGCGGTAAGTTGGCGCCTGCCGATTGTGGGGAGGACCACTGACGTGAGCACCGACGAGGCTGCGCTCGGCAGCGCCGTGAAGGCCGTCATCGCCGCCGCGAGTACCGATGATCTGGCCGGGCTGTACCGGGCCGTGATGCCGCCGGATGGTGGGGACACTCCTCCGGCCGAGGTCGCCAGATGGTTCGGGTTGCTCCTCGTCCACCTGGCACTCACCGCCGCGTCCGCTTCGGAGCTGGAGCGGGGCAGTTCCCGGGAGACGGTCTCGGAGTGGCTCGAGGAGGTGCTGGGGCCGGTACCGACCCCGGCGCTGCTGCGCGCCGGGGATCCGACCCGCATCGACCACGTCGAGGCGGTGAGTGCCACCGAGAGCTACGCCCAGTGCCGGGAGTACGCCGTCGACCTGATCCGGCTGGGCCTGGTCGACCCGAAGGAGGAACCGGACGAGCGGGGTGTCGACGCCCACTGCGCGGTGACGAACGACAAGCAGATGCGGATCATGGTGATGGCGATGCTCGGCCGCCTCGGCGCCGGTCCCGGCGCGCGCGGTTGACGGTGCCCCGGTGGCGGCGGTGATTTCCGGCCGATCGGGCTCCGGGTGGAGCGGTGGGAGCCGGAGGGGACAGTGGGGACGGAGCCGCGCTTCGTCGTGGGGACGGGCTACGCGCTGTACCAGGGGCCGCTCGCGGACAGCGCGCCGCACCGGCACGCCGCGTTCCAGGTCGCGGTCGCGGTGCCGGGCGGCGAGGTGACGATCGCGGACGGGGCCGGGGTCCGGCACCGGGGCGAGGCGGTGGTGGTGCCGCCGATGGTGCGGCACCGGATGGCGCCGACCCGCCGCGTGCTGGTGTTCTACGTCGACCCGCGCTGTGCGTTCGCGGACCGCCTACGGGCGGAGCACGTCGACGGCGTCTGCGTGGCGCCCCGGTGGCGGGAGTTGACGGAGGCGGACGTCCGTTCGTCCGGTGTGCGGCCGTCGGCCGAGCTGGACGCGCGGCTGCGGGCGGCGATGGCGGCGCTCGCGGACGACCGGGTCGCGCTGCCGGGGCTGGCCGCGCAGGTCGGGCTCTCGCCGCAGCGGCTGCGGGCGCTGGCCCGGCGGCAGTTGGGGGTGCCACTGTCGCGCTGGCGGATCTGGTTACGGCTGGCCCGCGCGGCCGACGCGCTGGGCGAGGGGTGCACGCTCGCCGAGGCGGCGGTGGCGGGTGGTTTCGCGGACCAGGCGCACTTCACCCGGCAGACGCGGGAGATGACCGGGCTGACCCCGTCGCGGGTGCTGCCGGCGCTGCGGGCCTCGGGCCCGGGCGCCGTTGGACCGGGCCCGACCGGCTCGCGTTCGGCCTACTCGCGGTGGGCTACGTAGATCGACATCGAGCCGGTGACCGTCGCGACCGTCTCGGCCTCGCGTACGCCGCGGAACCCGGCCTCGGTGGTCAGCCGCGGCAGGATGCCGTCCGCATTGGGCTGGGTGTCCTCCTTGCCGTCCGCGAACTGCACGATGCGGAAGGCCAGGCGCATGGCCGGTGTGCGCTGGCGCCCGTAGTCGGCGATCACCAGCTTGCCGCCGGGGCGCAGCGCCGCGTGCATGGACGCGAGGACGGCCTGCTTCACGGGGACGGGGCACTGGTGCAGGACGAGGCTGGAGACGACGGTGTCGGCGGCCTCGGTGCCGACCAGATCGGCGACGGCGTCGCCCATGCCGGTCAGCCACTCGGGGCCGTTGGTGGGGCCGTTGGTGGTGCCGGTGGCGGGGCCGGTGCCGTTGGTGGTGCCGGTGGCGGCGGCCTTGCGGCGGGCCAGTTCGAGCGTGCCCGGGTCGGGATCGATGCCGATGATGCGGGTGCGCGGTTCGACGCGTTTGAGGAGCAGCGCCAGCGAGCCGGTGCCGCAGCCGACATCGACGATCACGTCGTCGGGACGCGGAGCCGCGTGCATGGCGAGCAGGCTGCGCCAGAGGCGTTCGCGGGTGAGGGAGACGATGGGGTCGTAGAGGCGCAGCGGGGCGAGGCGGCCGGCGGCGGGGGTGAAGGCGCGATCGGTCATGCGGGCCAGTCTCGGTGGCGGTCGCCGCGAGGTCTTGAACGAATCGCTCGCCCGGTACGGCCAGGTCGCCTTCACAGGGCGCGGGAGCCTGCGTGCCCGCCTGGCCCGGTGCGTCGCGCCGGGCCAGCCGGACAGGTCCGGTCCCTCCGCGATCAGCCGAGGGTGTCCAGGTGCCGGTGGAGCTCCTTGTGCCCCTCCGCGTCGGGGTGCAGGCCGTCGACGAGCAGGTGGGGCAGGTCGCGGAGTGGCTCCCACAGGTCGAGGAAGTCGATGTGGTGGTCCGCGCACCAGGTCCGGAGGAGCGTGCGCAGTGCGAGCGCCCGGTCCGTGGTGAAGCGGAGGCCCTCGTAGTCGCCGGTGCGCGTCTCGTCGAGCCAGACCGGTCCGACGACGACCAGACGGGCGTTGTGCCGCCGGGCCGTCGCGGCCAGCGAGTCGAGGTGGCCGGTGAGGTGGGTGAGCCCGTCGTGGTCGTCGCCCGGCGCGGCGAGCGGCAGGGCGGAGTCGTTGATCCCCGCCGCCACGATCAGCGTGTCCGGGTGACGGGGAGGCAGGAGTGCGGGGGTCTGCGCGCTGACGTCCGCCAGGGTGCTGCCGGGGATTGCGAGGTTGAAGACCCGGTTCCGGGTCTCGTCCGCCGCGATGTGGGCCGCCGCCAGGTGCCCGGTCCAGCCGCCCTGGGGGTCGCAGCGCCCGTAGGCGATGCTGTCGCCGACGATGACGATGCGTGCCGCCGAGCGCAGCGGGTTCGCGTCCAGGTAGGCCCAGGCGGTCTCGCCCGAGGTGAGCAGGACCTGTCGCCGGGCGTAGTCGGAGACCTCGTACGCGTCGGCCGCGGCCAGTTCCTCGTCGTTCAGCCGCAGGACGGCGCCCTCGACCGTGCTGCCGAGCCTGCGTTCCAGGGTCAGGTGCACGTCCTGGCCGCTGGTGGCGATCACGGCCTCGTCGGTGATGGTGAGGGGCCTGGTCGCGTACCCGGCGAGGGAGGCCGGGGTGGTCGTGACGGTGCGTCCGAAGAGCGCGGTCTGGACCTGCTGGTCCAGCAGCGTGCCGAAGGAGAACAGGAGGTGGGGGTGGGACTCGGTCACCGTGACGCCGTGGCCTTTCAGTCGGAATGATCAGCGCACTCTATGCGGCCTGCGCAGCGGCCTGCGCAGCGGCCCGCGAAGCGGCTGGTGTCGGCCCGGGCGAGATACCTCAGCGCCGGTGGCGGCCCCGGTGCCGGACGGCCGGGGCGGACGGCCGCGCCGGGAGGAACAGCCGGGCCGCCTCCCGGCCCAGGTTGACGCCGATGGCCAGGGACAACGCGGTGGCGGTGGCGTGCCCGAGGCGGCCGAGGCCGGCCTCCGGTTCGCCGCGGACGAAGGCGAGCAGCCCGAAGTACAGCAGCGACCCGGGCAGCAGCGACCCGAGGGCCGCGGTGACGTACGGCAGCACCGAGCCGCCCCGGTAGCGGGCCATCAGCTGGCCGGACAGGCCGACCAGGACGGCGGCCAGGCCGGTGGCCACGATCGGCTCCGTGCCCGCGTCGGCCAGCACGGAGTACGTGGTCCAGCCCGCCGCGCTGTTGACCAGGACGGCCGGCAGGGTGGTCGGCTCGGTGTTGAGCAGCACCGCGAAGGTCAGCGCGAGCAGGACGGCGGCCGCGAGTTGCAGCGGCGGGTTGGAGGTGGCGGCCGGGCCGCTCTCGGCGGCCAGGTCCGCGCCGTTGTTGACCCCGATGTAGAGCACGGTCATCACCCCGACGACCACGCCCGCCAGCAGGTACAGCACCTCCAACAGCCGTGCGGCGGCGGTGAGGTAGAAGCCCGCGAGGCCGTCCTGCACGGCCGCGACCATCGGCCAGCCGGGCAGCAGCGCGTACAGCCCGCCGGTGATCACCACCGAGCCGCGCAGCTGCAGCTGGTTGAAGGACATCAGGATGCCGACCACCGCGGCCGGGGTCGCGGCCGCCGCGATCCGGTAGAACTCCGGCAGGTCGTGCCGTTCGACCCGGTCGGCCAGCACGCCGCCCACCACCGTGGTGACCACGGCGCTCACGAACACCAGCCAGGCCCGGGCGTCGGCCCGGCCGCCGACCAGCAGGGTGGCGGCGCCGGCCAGCAGGCCGGAGGAGAGGACCAGGACCCAGGCCGGGTAGTGGCGGCAGTGCCGGCGCACGGCGCGCAGCCGCCGGTGGGCGTCGTCCACGGCGAGCCCGCCCGCGGTGATCTCGGTGACCAGCCGGAACAGCGCGGCCAGCCCGGAGTAGTCCCCGGTGGGGCGGCGGACGAAGCGTTCGGCCGTCACCGGCGGGTCGCCGTGGCCGGGCCGGTAGGAGATCGCGACCCGGGTGAAGGCGACCTGGGGGTCGCAGGGACGGACCCGGTAGGTGCGCGCCACGGCGAGCATCGCCGCCTCGACGTCCTCGGCGCCCTCGCCACAGGTCAGCATCAACTCGCCCACCAGCAGCGCGAGTCCGAGCACGGCGGCGACCGCGGCGGGCCCCGGCTCGGCCGCACCCTCGTCCTCCTCCTCGCCGTGCCCGGCCGCCGGGTGGGCGGAGTTCGGGGAACGCAGCAGCGGCAGCATCTGCTCCGGCCAGCGGACCGCGCCACCCACCGCCCGGGGCGGTCTTCCGGAGCCGGGATCGGCCTCCTCGGCCGCGCCCGGTCCGCCCTGCGACGGCACCCGCGAACCGTCCGGCCCGTCCGTCCCGGCCCGCGCACCGCTCTCCTCGTGTTCCCGCATCGTCGCTCCCTGGACCACCCCCCAACTCGGCTGCTCTCGGCACTCCTTCGACTACCCATCGTCATCGATTCGTGAACGTCGCACCCGGAGTGCGGGAAGATCCGCGCGCCCCGCTCGGCGGCCGGCGCGGTCTCACCATGCGGACGATTGCGCGGTTCTCCGGCCGGAAACCGGCGGGCCGGACGTAGGGTGGCAGGTGCAGCTGGTTCGCCCCGTCCGCCAGGCGGGGCGTCGTAAGAGGGAACCCGGTGACGCCTTTCAACAGGCCAGTCCGGGACTGCCCCGCAGCGGTGAGCGGGAACGACCGCCGTCATACGCACTGGGCCCGGGTCGGGTCTGGGAAGCGACGGCCAGTAGGTGCCGGTCCTCGACGAGGACGGGCGGGCCCGCGAGTCCGAAGACCTGCCACTGCCCGGGCGCGACCGTTCGCGCGCGGCCATCCGGTGACCTCGAGGGCGGGTCGGCGACCACACCAGGCGGAGCCGCACATGTGTGCGGGCGGTCGCCCGGTCCGTCGTCCCTTCGCGTCCTCGCCCCCGTCGCCGGGCACTTGAGGAATCAGACTCGCGAAGGAGAGTCCCTTGACCACGAAGTCCGCAGCCGCGGCGACCCTCGCCACCGCCCACGGCTACCCCCGGCAGGGCCGGGGCCGGGAGTTGAAGAAGGCGATCGAGGGCTACTGGAAGGGCGCCGTCACCGCCGAGGCACTGCTGGCCACCGCCGCCGACCTGCGCCGGGGGAACTGGCAGCAGCTCGCCGACTCCGGCATCGAGGAGGTCCCGACCGGCGACTTCTCGCTCTACGACCACGTGCTGGACACCACCGTGGCGGTCGGTGCGATCCCGCCGCGGCACCGGGAGGCGGTCGACGCCGACCCGCTGGACGGCTACTTCGCCATGGCGCGCGGCAACCAGGACGTCGCTCCGCTGGAGATGACCAAGTGGTTCGACACCAACTACCACTACCTCGTCCCGGAGTTGGGGCCGGACACCGCCTTCGCCGCGGACCCGGCCAAGGCCGTCGCCGAGTTCGAGGAGGCCCTCGCGCTCGGCCATGACGCCCGTCCGGTGCTGGTCGGACCGGTCACTTACCTGCTGCTCGCCAAGCCGGCGCCCGGGGTGGCCCCCGACTTCCAGCCGATCACCCTGCTGGACCGGCTGCTGCCCGTCTACGCGGAGCTGCTCGCGGCACTCCGGGCCGCGGGCGCGCAGTGGGTGCAGCTGGACGAGCCCGCGCTCGTCCAGGACCGGACCCCGGCCGAGCTGAACGCCGCCGCCCGGGCCTACCGTGAGCTGGGCGCGCGGACCGAGCGGCCGAAGCTGCTGGTGGCCAGCTACTTCGACCGCCTCGGCGACGCCCTGGCGGTGCTGGCCAAGGCCCCGGTGGAGGGCCTGGCGCTGGACTTCACCGGGCCGGCCGCCGCCAACCTGGAGGACCTCGCCGCCGTCGGCGGGCTGCCCGGCAAGCGCCTGGTCGCCGGGGTGATCGACGGGCGCAACATCTGGATCAACGACCTGGGCGCTTCGCTGGCCACCCTGGCCACCCTGCTCGGGCTCGCCGACCGGGTCGACGTCGCGCCGTCCTGCTCGCTGCTGCACGTGCCGATCGACGCCACCCTCGAACGCGACATCGACCCGCAGATCGCCCGCTGGCTGGCCTTCGCCAAGCAGAAGGCCACCGAGGCCGCCCTGCTGGCCCGCGCCCTGCGCGAGGGCACCGGCGCGATCACCGCCGAACTCGCCGCCAACCGCGCCGACCTGGCCTCCCGCGCCACCTCGCCGATCACCCGGGACCCGGCCGTCCGCGCCCGCACCGCGGCCGTCACCCCGGGCGACACCCGGCGTGCCCAGCCCTACCCCGTACGGGCCGAGGCCCAGCGCGCCCGGCTCGCACTGCCGCTGCTGCCGACCACCACCATCGGCTCCTTCCCGCAGACCACCGAACTGCGCGTCGCCCGCGCCGACCTGACCGCCGGGCGGATCGACGCCGCCGCGTACCGGGAGCGGATGGCGGCGGAGGTCCGCGAGGTCATCGCCTACCAGGAGAAGGCCGGGCTGGACGTCCTGGTGCACGGCGAGCCCGAGCGCAACGACATGGTCCAGTACTTCGCCGAGCAGCTCACCGGCTACCTGGCCACCCGGCACGGCTGGGTGCAGTCCTACGGCACCCGCTACGTCCGGCCGCCGGTGCTGGCCGGGGACATCTCCCGCCCGCACCCGATGACCGTCGACTGGTTCCGCTACGCCCAGGACCTGACCGACCGTCCGGTCAAGGGCATGCTGACCGGCCCGGTCACCATGCTCGCCTGGTCCTTCGTCCGCGACGACCAGCCGCTCGCCGAGACCGCCCGGCAGGTCGCCCTCGCCCTGCGCGACGAGGTCACCGACCTGGAGGCCGCCGGTGCCGCCGTCGTCCAGGTCGACGAACCGGCCCTGCGCGAGACCCTGCCGCTGCGCGCCGCCGGCCGCCCGGCCTATCTGGGCTGGGCCACCGAGGCCTTCCGGCTGGCCACCTCGGGCGTGCGCGCCGACACCCAGGTGCACACCCATATGTGCTACGCCGAGTTCGGCGCGATCATGACCGCGATCGACGACCTCGACGCCGACGTCATCTCCCTGGAGGCCGCCCGCTCGCACATGGAGGTCGCCGGAGAGCTGGCCGCCGCCGGGTACCCGCGCGAGGTCGGCCCGGGCGTCTGGGACATCCACTCCCCGCGCGTGCCGAGCACCGAGGAGGCCGTCGAGCTGCTCCGGGCCGGTCTCGCGGCGATCCCCGCCGAGCGGCTCTGGGTCAACCCCGACTGCGGCCTCAAGACCCGCGGCTGGCCCGAGACCCGCGCCTCGCTGGAGAGCCTGGTCGGCGCCGCCCGCCGCCTGCGGGCCGAACTCACGGGCTGAGCACGAGAGTTCGGGGGCGGGCCCGGCGCACGACTGCCGGGCCCGCCCCCGCGCGGGGGCGGTGTCGCGCCTGGGGTCGGTGATTCAGGGGCAGGACTTCCGGCGGGGGCGGCGGCGGGGGGCCGGGGCCGACCGGTCGACCCCGGCCCCGGTCCCGGCTCCGGCCTCGCCCCGGTTGGTCCGTGCTACCTCCCGGCCCGGCGGCTGCCGAGTCGCAGGCCGCCGAACACCAGGCCGCCCACGAAGAGGACGATCCCGATCAGGAGCAGCCACAGCAGCCCCTTCACCAGGACACCCACGAAGCCGAACACCACCGCGATGAGCAGGATGAACAGGAGCAGTGCCATGTCGTTCCCCTTCCCCTTCGTCTCTTCGTGTCCGCCGTCGGGCTCGTGCCCGGCATCGGGTGCCGCCGTCAGCGGTCGCGCCTGAGGGCGCCCTCGACCCGGTCGGCGGCGCCGCGCGCGGCGTCCTTGACGTCGTCCGCGGCCTGCTTGACCTTCGACTCGACCTGATCGGCCTGACCCTCGCCCTTGAGCTTCTGGTCGCCGGTCGCGTCCCCGGCCTTCTCCTTGACCTTCCCGGCCAGTTCCTGCGCCTTGTTCGACAGGCTGCCCATGCGGTCCTCCTGTGGTCCGTCGTCCGTCGTCCGTCGTCCGTCGGTGGCGTGGTGCCACCGCCTGTTCGTCTGCGTTTGCCCCGTAATCGCCCTTCCATGCACCGGGGCGGATCGGTCTCCTGGCGCGTTGTGCGGCGGGGTGCGGCCGCCCGGCTGAGATGCTCTGCCGGTGGAGACCAGGGACACGGGCCGGATCGAGGCGTTCAGCGACGGGGTGTTCGCGATCGCGATCACCCTGCTGGTGCTGGAGATCAAGATCCCGCAGGCGCACGGGGCGGCGGAGCTGTGGCGGGCGCTCGGGGCGCAGTGGCCGTCGTACTTCGCGTACGTGGTGAGCTTCCTGGTGATCGGCGTGGTCTGGGTGAACCACCACACCCTGTTCGCCCACCTCGCGCGGGTCGACCGGACGCTGATGTTCCTCAACCTGCTGCTGCTCATGCTGATCTCGGTGCTGCCGTTCCCGACCGCCGTGGTCGCGCAGAACCTGCGCAACGGCTCGGCGGCGAACGTCGCGGCGGCCGTGTACGGCGCGGTGATGGTCGGCCAGTCGGCGCTGTTCTCCGCCTTCTGGAACCACGTCACGCGCACCGGCCGGTGCTTCGACGAGCGGGTGGACGTGCCGGCCGCCCGGGCGGCCCGGTGGCGGTTCGAACTGGGGCTGGTGGTCTACCCGCTCACCGTCGCGCTGGCCTTCCTCTCCGCCCCGGCGGCCCTCGCCGTCCACGGACTGCTGGCCGTCTACTACGGGTTCAACCAGGTACGGGTGCCGCTGCTGGCGCGGGAGGCGTGACCGGATCCCGGAACGGCGGGCGGGGGAGGGCCGGTTGTCGTAGCCTCCGGGCCATGGACCACGACTTCGCCACCCGCTTCGCCCAGGACTGGGCCGCCGCCTGGAACTCCCACGACCTGGAGCGCATCCTCGCCCACTTCACCGAGGACGTCGTCTTCGCCTCGCCCCGGATCGTCGAGCTGATCGGCGACCCGTCCGGCGAGGTGCGCGGCAAGGAGGCCCTGCGCGTCTACTGGTCGAAGGGCCTCCAGCACCTGCCCGACCTGCACTTCACCGTCGAGGACGTCCGGGCCTCCGTGGACACCCTCGTCATCAACTACCGCAACGAGCGCGGCCGGGCCGTCGCGGAGGTGCTCACCTTCCGCGACGGCCTGGTCTGCCAGGGCCTCGGCGCGTACGGGCCGGAGGCGTAGCGCTCGACCGGCCTGCCTGGCGCCGAAACCGGCCTGCCTGGCGCCGAGACCGGCCTGGAGGCCGTCCGCCACGAAGCCGCCGAGGCCGAGGGCCGTCAGACGACGGTCAGGACGATCTTGCCGGTGGTGCGGCCCTGCTCGCCGAGCTCATGGGCCTTCGCCGCCTGGTCGAGCGGGAGGACGGCCTCGACCACGGGCCGCAGCGCGCCCCGCTCGGCCAGGGCGGTGAGCTCGCGCAGGCCCAGGTGGTCGGGCTCGACCAGGACCCAGCTCGCACTGATGCCGTCCCGCGCCGCCGGGACGTCGCCCGGGCCGGGCAGGGTGATCAGCCGGCCGCCGGGACGCAGCACCTGCAGGGAGCGCTCGGCGGTCTCGCCGCCGAGCCCGTCGAGCACCACGTCCACCTCGGACACGGCCTCCTCGAAGCGGACCGCGCGGTAGTCGACCACCTCGTCCGCACCCAGCTCGCGCAGCAGGTCGTGCTTGCCCGCACTGGCCGTGCCGATGACGTACGCGCCGCGCGCCTTCGCGATCTGGACCGCCAGGTGGCCGACGCCACCGGCCGCCGCGTGCACCAGCACCCGCTCGCCGGGGCGCACGTCGGCGGCGTCGACCAGGGCCTGCCAGGCGGTCAGCCCGGCCAGCGGCAGCGCCGCCGCCTCCACGTGCGTCAGACCGGCCGGCTTCGGAGCGAGGTGCCGGGCCGGGGCGACGACGTACTCGGCGTACCCGCCCGCCTGGCGCGGGAACAGCGGCATCCCGTAGACCTCGTCGCCGGGGCGGTGGTTGCTCACCCCGGGGCCGACGGCCTCCACCGTGCCGGAGACGTCCCAGCCGACCACCGGCACCTCGCCCCACTCGATGAGCGCCCCGCTCGCCCTGGTCTTCCAGTCCACCGGGTTCACCCCGGCCGCGTGCACCTTCACCAGGACCTCGTTCATCCCGGGCTCGGGCCGCGCCAGCTCCCGCTCCACCAGCTGCTCCGGGCCGCCCCACTGCTCCACCACGACTGCACGCATGTCCGTACGCCTTGCTCTCGTCGGATCCGGTCGATCCGTTCCACCGCCGGGTCTGCCCGGCGCAACGAGGTCAACCATTCCGTGTCCGGAGCCGGCGCGGGGTTGGCCGTCCGGCCACTATGTGACAGGATCTGGCCATGGCAACGATCCGGCCGGAGGCACCACGGAACTGCTCGAACCCGGCGCCGATGGCGCCCGATCCGCACCGGGTCGCGGTGCTGGCCCTGCCCGGGGTCCCGCCGTTCGAGCTGGGCATCCCGTCCCGGGTGTTCGGCAGTGCGGAGGACGCCGAGGGCCGCCGGCTCTACGAGGTCACGGTCTGCACCGCCGACGGGGCCGCCGTCCTCAGCGACGCGGGTTTCACCGTGCAGCCGGCCGCCGGCCCCGAAGCCCTGGCCGCGGCGGACACCGTGGTCATCCCGCCCACCCATGCCATGCCCGAGCTGGCCGGCGGCGGCCCGCTGCCGCCCGAGGTCACCGCGGCCGTCGCCCGCATCCGCCCCGGCACCCGGTTGGTGTCGATCTGCTCGGGCTCCTACGTGCTCGCCGCGGCCGGACTGCTCGACGGCCGGCCGGCCACCACCCACTGGAACCTCGCCCCCGAGTTCCGCCGGGCCTACCCCGCGGTCAAGGTCGACGAGGAGGTGCTCTTCGTCGACGACGGCGACGTGCTCACCTCCGCCGGGGTGGCCGCGGGCGTCGACCTCTGCCTGCACCTGATCCGCCGCGACCACGGCGCGGCCACCGCCAACCGGGTCGCCCGGATGTGCGTCGTGCCGCCGTGGCGGGACGGCGGGCAGGCCCAGTACATCGACCGTCCCGTCCCCGACCCCACCATCGCGGGCACCACCGCCACCCGGGCCTGGGCGCTCGCCCACCTCCACGAACCGCTGCCCCTCACCAGGCTCGCCGAGCACGCCCGGATGAGCCTGCGCTCCTTCACCCGGCGCTTCCGCGACGAGGTCGGCATGACCCCGGTCCAGTGGCTCACCGCCCAGCGGCTCGAACTGGCCAAACAGCTCCTGGAGACCACGGACCTGTCCATCGACCTGGTCGCCCACCGGGCGGGCTTCGGCACCGCGAACTCCCTGCGCGCCCACATGCGGGCGGCCTTCGGCATCTCACCCGCCTCCTACCGCCGCACCTTCGGCACGGACGACCGGGTGGCCGCGCTCAGGTGACCGCCCCGGGCCGGCCCCATCCGGCCGGGGGGCGGACGGGGCGGACGAGGGCGGTCCGGGGTGGGTGGGAGGCCGAACTACGGCCGGATCAGGCCGATTTGGTGATGGTGTAGACGACGTAGACGCCGCACTGGGCGCCGGAGCCCTGCCTGCTGACGACCCAGCCGGCCGGGATCGTGGACGGCCCGCAGACCTGCATGCTGGTCTGGTCGGTGACCTTGACGATGGTGTACGTCCCGTAGGTGCCGCAGAGCGAGGAGTTGCTCTGGATCGCGGTGATCACCCAGCCCGCCGGGACGGCGGACTGCGCGCAGTCCTGGAGGGTGGTCTGGGTGGTGACCTTCAACAGGGAGTACAGCGGGTAGTTGCCGCAGCCGGCGCCGTTCTGCATCGCGGTGATCACCCACCCGGTGGGAACGGGCGAGTTGCCGCAGGCCTGGATGCTGCTCTGGTTCGACAACTGGACGATGGTGTACGTCCCGTAGGTGCCGCAGGCCGCGGAGTTGGTCTGGATGGCCGTGATCACCCAGCCGCTGGGGAGGGCGGACTGTCCGCAGTCCTGGAGGGTGGTCTGGGTGGTGACCTTCAACAGGGAGTACAGCGGGTAGCTGCCGCACCCGGCGCCGTTCTGGGTCGCGGTGATCACCCACCCGCTGGGAACGGGCCAGTTGCCGCAGGCCTGGACGCTGGTCCGGTCGCCCAGCGGGACGAGGGTGTACGTGCTGTAGGTGCCGCAGGCCGGGGAGACGGTCTGGATGGCGGTGATCACCCAGCCCGGCGGGATCGGGGACTGCCCGCAGTCCTGGAGGACGGTCTGGGTGGTGACCTTGAGCAGCGAGTACAGCGGGTAGCTCCCGCAGGTGCCGGCGCCGCTCTGCATCGCGGTGATCACCCAGCCGCTGGGCACCGGGCCGTTCGAGCAGGCCTGGACGGAGGTCAGGGCCGAGGCGTCGGCGATGGTGAACAACCCGTAGCCGCTGCACCCGGACCACTGCTCACTGACGATCACCCAGCCGGTGGGCACCGGGGTGTAGCCGCAGATCGTCGTCGTGCCGTCGGCCTGCGGTGCGGCCTGGACGGCCTGGGCGGGCCGGGCGGGCTGGGTCAGCTGGGCGGGTTGGGCCGCCTGCGCGGCCGGGGCGCCCGCGAGGGTCAGGGCGCCCAGTAACAGTGCCGCCGCCGTGAGCCAGCGGGACAGGGACCGTCTCGGTCCGAACAGTCGCATCAGTCGTCCTCCTGATCGTTCGGGACAGTTGGCGCCTGAGAGCTTGGCAGGCCCGGGCACGCGTGACCAGACCCCCGGCGGCCCGGAGCCCCCCCCCGCGCTGCGCCACGGCCTGCCGCCGGACGGGTGGATTGCGTGGGGGACAGCGCGCGGCGGCGGCCGGGGGCGCGTGCGGCCGTCCACACTCCCGCCGTACGGCGGACGGCGGCACCGACGGGCCTGGTGCCGCGCCGCCCGGACGAGGGAGGACCCCCGATGGACCGTCACGGCGCAGCCCACCGCGCAGCCCACCGCGCAGCCGGCCGCACCGCCGGCCGCACCGCCGGCCGTACCGCCGGCCGTACCGCCCACGGCTCCGGCCGGGCGGTGGGCGGACCGGCGCTGGCGGCCCTGCTGCTGAGCGGCCCGCTGCTCGCCGGGTGCACCTCGGCGGCCGCCACCGACCCGGAGGCCGCGCCCACGCCGTCCGCCTCCTCCGCCTCGTCCCCCTCCTCCGCCCCGGCCACCGCGCCGCCCGCCCAGCCGGCGCCGCAGCTGACGGACCAGCAGGTGAACGCCGCCGTCGGCCGGATCGACGGCTACGTACAGGACGCCATGGCGAAGACCGGCGTCCCCGGGGTGGCGATCGCCGTGGTGTACCAGGACAAGGTGATCCACGCGAAGGGCTTCGGCGTCCGGCAGCTCGGCAAGCCCGACCCGGTGGACCCGGACACCGTGTTCCAGCTGGCCTCGGTCTCCAAGCCGATCTCCTCGACGGTGGTCGCCGGGGCGGTCGGCCAGAAGGTCGCCACCTGGGACGACCCGGTCACCGCCCACGACCCGGGCTTCGCGCTGGCCGACCCGTACGTGACGGAGCACGTGACGATCGCCGACCTGTTCTCGCACCGCAGCGGCCTGCCGGACCACGCCGGTGACCTGCTGCAGGACCTCGGCTACCAGCGCGACTACATCGTCCAGCACCTGCGCGACCAGCCGCTCAGCCCGTTCCGGGCGAGCTACGCCTACACCAACTACGGCCTGACCGAGGCGGCGGTGGCCGTCGCCAAGGCCAAGGGGGTGGCCTGGGAGGACCTCGCGGCGGACGTCCTCTACAAGCCGCTGGGGATGAACTCCACCAGCTCGCGGCGCTCCGACTACGACGCCGCGGGCAACAAGGCGGCGCCGCACGTGAAGACGGACGGCGGCTGGCAGGTCAGCACCACCGAGGACGCCGACTCGCAGTCCCCGGCCGGCGGGGTGAGTTCCACCGTGCAGGACCTCGCCCGGTGGATGCGGTTGCAGCTCGCCGACGGCAAGTTCGAGGGCCGGGCGGTGATCGACCCGGCCGCCCTGAACGAGACCCGCACCCCGCACTACGTCAACAGCCCGCCGAGGGCGCCGGCCGCCCCCGCGGGCTTCTACGGCCTCGGCTGGAACGTGAACACCGACGCCGACGGACGGCTGCGGCTGAACCACTCCGGCGGCTTCGAGCTGGGCGCGGCGACCACGGTGACCCTGCTGCCCTCCGAACAGCTGGGGATCGTGGTGCTGACCAACGGCCAGCCGACCGGCGTGCCGGAGGCGATCGCCGAGGAGTTCTTCGACCTGGCCCAGAACGGTCACGAGACGGTCGACTGGCTGTCCTTCCTCGGCAAGGTGGTGCCCGCCGCCGCGGCGAGCCCCGTCTCGAAGACCGACTACACCAAGCCCCCGGCCGGCGCCGCCCCGGCCAAGCCGAACTCCGCCTACGTCGGGACGTACGGCAGCGGCTACTACGGGCCGCTGGCCGTCAGCGAGCAGGACGGCGGGCTGGTGATGACGGTGGGGCCCGCCGGGCTGCGGTACCCGCTGACGCACTTCGACGGCGACGTGTTCAGCTTCGCCAGCAAGGGGGAGAACGCGGTCGGCCTGTCCGGGGTGACCTTCACGGTCGGCGGCGACGGGCGGGCCGCCAAGCTGGTGGTCGAGCAGCTGGACGTGGACGGCCTCGGGACCTTCACGCGTTCGTGAAGCCTGTTCCTGAGGCCCGTTCCTGCCTGACGCCCCGTGCGCGGGGCCCGCTGCGCGAAGTTGTCTGACCAAGTTCGGCCCGTGTTCGCCCGCGCGCCCTTCCCCGGGCGGCGCGGAACCGGTACTTCTGTGTCCCGCCCGTGGTGCACCGCCACCGGCACCCACCCTCACGCAACCAACGGAACGGGACGAGGTACCCCCATGCGACTGCGCTGGAGCCCCTTCGGCGGACTGCTCGCCACCCTCCCGCTCGTCGGCGCGCTGGTCGTCGGCGCCCCCGCCGACGCCCGGGCCGCGAGCGGCAGCGGCAACCTGATCGTCAACGGCGACGCCGAGGCCGGCGGCTACTGCACCAACGACTGGAGCGCCGCCACCACCGTCCCGGGCTGGACCGTCCAGGCCGGCGGCATCGACGTGATGTGCTCCACGGTCGGCTCCTTCGGCCTGCCGAACGACGGGCAGACCGCCGGCAAGGCCTTCTTCGCACCGGGCAACTTCGGGGACGGCTCGATGAGCCAGACCGTCGACGTCTCCTCGGCGGCCGGCGCGATCGACGGCGGCGGCGTGCACTACAACCTGGCGGGCTGGCTGGGCGGTTGGACCACGTACGGCGGCTACGCCGCGGTCAGCCTGCACTTCCAGGACGCCGGCGGCAACCCGCTCGGCGCCACCGCCAAGCTGCCGACCGTCTCGGCGACCGATCGCGGCCTGGGTACCAAGTTCCTCGCCCGCAGCGCCACCGGCGCCGTCCCCGCCGGGACCCGCTCGATCCAGGTCGAGGTTCAGTTCCTCTCCACCACGAACGAGACCGGCTACCTGGACAACCTCTCGCTCACCCTCGACACCCCGGTCGCCGCGCCCGCGCCGATCGCCCCGCCGGTCTCCAAGGTCCCGGGCTACGACCACGTGTTCACCGTCATGATGGAGAACACCGACTACACCCAGATCATGAACGACCCGGCGGACACCCCGTTCATCCACAGCCTGATGTCCCAGGGCGCCACCCTCACCGACTCGCACGGCGTCTACCACCCCAGCGACGAGAACTACCTGGCGATCGCAGGCGGCGACACCTACACCAAGGGCGCCACCTACTGGCCCAACATCAACTCCCCGCAGCGCAACCTCGGCGACACCATCGAGGACGCCGGCAAGACCTGGAAGGCCTACGAGCAGGGCATGGGCACGCCCTGCAACACCACCAAGACCTACGACAGCTACTACATGCCCGACGACGCGCCGTTCATCAACTACACCGACATCAGCGGCAATCCGGCCCGCTGCGCGGCCCACCTGTTCGACACCTCGCAGCTGACCACCGACCTCAAGTCGGCGGCCACCACGCCGAACTTCTCCTGGATCGCCGCCGACGACTACTACGACGGCGAGGCCTCCGGCAACGGCAGCGCCACCAGCCTCAAGGCCCAGGACGGCTGGCTGCAGCAGACCCTCGCCCCGGTGCTGTCCTCCCCGGCCTGGACCCAGCAGCGCTCGCTGCTCGTGCTGACCTGGGACGAGAGCCAGAACGAGGGCTACGACCACGTGGCCACCGTCGTCGTCGGCTCGCAGGGCACCGTCCCGGCCGGCACCAGCAGCCCGCTGCACTACGACCACTACGGCATCGGCCGGACCTTCGAGTCGGCCCTCGGGCTGCCCGGCCTGACCGCCAACGACACCTACGCGACGCCGCTGAACGCCGCGTTCGCGCCGTCCACCGCGACCGGCCCGACCCTGACCGGCGACCTCAACGCGGTCGCCGCCGGCGGCAACCTCACCCTGCGCTACGCCCTGCCGACCGCCGCCCAGGCCGGGGCCAAGAACTGGATCGGCTTCTACCCGGCGGGCGTCACCCCGGGCTCGCGCTCCTCGCTCACCTGGTCCTACGCCCCGAACCAGAGCGGCGCCCTCACCTTCGCCAGCGGCAAGCTCGGCGGCGCGGGCCGGTACGACGCGTACCTCCTGGCCAACGACGGCTACTCGGTGCTGGCCGGTCCGTTCACCGTCACCGTCGGCTGACGGCGGGCCGGAGGCCGAAGGGGCCCGCCCGGGGAAGCCCGGGCGGGCCCCTTCCTGTCCTTCTCCGAGCTGGACCTGACGGGCAACTTGCCCGAATCGCTGCGGAGTTCGGTGATTGGTTGAGACCATTCCAGTGAAGTCGAGACCGGGAGTGGCCATGTCCGTGCCGGCCGCCGGGCTGTCCGTGCGTGCCCGCATCCTGCTGGGCGTCACCGCCGGGCTGCTTCTCGCGGTGGCCGGCATCGGCTTCCACCGTGCGGTCGGAGCACACGACTCCGACCGCCTCAGGGGGTGCGGGCAGACCGCTCCAGCGCCCCGCGCCCCGCACCGCTGCGGCGCCCCGCCGTCCTCGGTCCGGACCTCGGCGGCCACCCCGCCGTCCGGCGCGAAGGTCACCCGGCGGGCGTAGAGCCGACGGTGGGACGGGGTTAGGGCGTGTCGGCCGGTGCGGCGGTGGTGGGGAGGGCCCGGACGGCCTGGGCGATGTCGGTGCGGAGCTCGTCCAGGCTGTGGTCGGGGCCGAAGATCATGCGGCGGAGCTGGGGCATGGCCAGGCTCCAGCCGACCAGGCCGAGGGCGAAGAACAGGCGGGTACGGGGGTCGCCGGTGCCCTGGGCGGCCTGGAGCTTGTCCTGGTAGTGGCGGGTGCGGGCCGCCTCGCCGGGGACGGGCCCGTCGCCGAGTTCGAGGGCCTCCCACATGAGCAGCCGCAGTGCCTCGGGGTGGGCGCGGTGGTAGTCGAAGAGGCGCCCGGCGTAGGCGGGCAGGTCGTCGTCGCCGGGCGGGACGGCCTCGGCGAGGTCGGCCATCAGGCGTTCGAGGACGGCGGCGAAGAGCTTGTCCTTGTCGCCGAAGTAGTCGTAGATCGCCCGCTTGTTGGCCCGGGCCTGGGCGGCGATGCGGTCCACCCGGGCGCCGGCGACGCCGTGGGCGGCGAATTCGGCGGCCGCCGCCGTGAGGATCCGCTCTTTGGTTGCCGTCGAGTCGTAGGCCATGGAGCGATGGTAACGAACCGGTTCGTTTGACGTTCCCGCGACGGTCTGCGACGCTCTCCTCGAGCGTCCGAACCAACTAGTTCGTTCGAATGGAGTGGTGATGCCCAGGATCGATCCGCCCGCGCCCGCCTCACCAGTGCCCGCCTCGCCCGCGCCAGTTCCGTTGCCGTCCGTTCCGCCTCCGCCAGCGCCGGCTCCGTCGCCGCCCGCCGAGCCGGGCCGGCGGCTGCCGCTGGTGATGGCGCTGGCCTGCGGCGTCAGCGTGGCGAACGTCTACTTCCCCCAGGCCCTCACCCCGCTCGTCGCCGACGGGTTCGGCATCGCGCCGGGCACGGCGGCGGGCGTGGCCACCGTCACCCAACTCGGCTACGCCGCCGGGATCTTCCTGCTCGTCCCGCTCGGCGACCGGCTGCCCCGCCGCCCCTTGATCAGCGTGCTGCTGGCCGTGACGGGCTGCGCCCTGCTGGCCGCCGGGCTCGCCCCGGCCGCCGGCCTGCTAGTCGCCGCCGGTGCCGTGGTCGGCCTGGCCACGGTCGTCCCGCAACTGCTGCTGCCCCTGGCGGCGGGCCTGGTCGCACCCGAGCGGCGCGGCGCCGTGATCGGCACCCTCCAGGGCGGCCTGATCGGCGGGATCCTGCTGGCCCGCACCTTCGGCGGCGTGCTCGGCGACCACCTCGGCTGGCGCGCTCCCTACCTCGTCGCCGCCGGACTCACCGGCCTGCTCGCGCTGGTCCTCGCCCTCGCCCTGCCCAGCACCGCGCCGGCCACCCGCGAGCGGTACCCCGCCCTGCTCGCCGACACCGTACGGATGCTCCGCACCGAGCCCGGCCTGCGCCGCTCCGCGGTCTACCAGGCCACCCTCTTCGCCGGGTTCAGCGCCGCCTGGACGGCGCTCGCCCTGCTGCTCACCGGGCCGCCCTACCGGATGGGCGCCCAGGCGGTCGGCGTGCTGGCCCTGATCGGCGCGGCCAGCATGTTCTGCGCCCCGGCCGCCGGCCGCTGGGTCGACCGGCACGGCCCGGACCGGGTGAACGGCTGGTGCATCGCGGCCACCCTCACCGCGGCCGCCGTGCTCACCGTGGGCGCGGCGGGCGGAGCGACCGGCCTGGCCGGGCTCGTCGTCGGGCTCCTGCTGCTGGACGTGGCGGTGCAGTGCAGCCAGGTCGCCAACCAGGCCCGGATCTTCGCCATGAACCCGGCGGCCCGCAGCCGATTGAACACCGCCTACATGACCTGCTCGTTCCTCGGTGGCAGCGCCGGATCGTGGCTGGGCATCCGGGTCCACGCCCGTTACGGCTGGCCGGGGGTGTGCGCCCTCATCGCCCTCGCCGCGGCCGTCGCGCTCGCCGCCCGACTGCGCGGACCCGGCCGTACGGACACGCCGTCAGCGCCCCCGGCCGCGGCCGGGTGAACGGGCCGTCGCGCCTTGGCCAGGGCGCCGCCGCCGCTTCCACGCCCTCGACCTTCCCGCTCCAGCCTCCGAAGGGACCTGCCATGACATTCCCCGCCATGCCCGCCGCCGTCCTCCAGTTCTTCCGCGCCTCCCAGGACGGCGACGCCGACACCTGGGCGGCGGCCTTCGCCGAGGACGGCGTCTTCCACGACCCCGTCGGCACCCCGCCGATCACCGGACGCGCCGCGATCCACGAGTTCATCGCGTCCGTGCTGCCCAACTTCCGGCCCTTCCTCGGCCTCACGCCCCTGGAGGCCCACACCGTCGGCCAGCACGTCGCCGTCTCCTGGCGCGGCGCCGCCGTCGCACTGGACGGCAAGCCGGTCAACTGGTCCGGCATCAACATCTACGAACTGGACGACACCGGCCTCATCCGGGAGGCCAGGGCGTACTTCAACAGCGCGGTCTTCCAAGCCCAGTTGACGAACTGAACCTGGGGCACCGATCCGTCAAGGCCGGTGGCTCAGCACTGCCAGAGCAGGACCGCCCGGGCGCAGGGCCCGCAGGTGAAGGCGTAGGCGCAGCCGCCACCACCGAAGTTCATGGCGGTGGCGCGGTCGGGCCCCTCCTCCAGCTGGACGGCCAGCCCCATGGGGTGGTCGCACCCGGGGCAGGAGGGCGTCTCGTCGCCCTGGATCCAGGCCGGGCTTCCGCCGAGCTGGCCGAGGACGGCAGACGGCGGGCGCCCGCTCCTGGCCGTCCAGGCCTCGCGGGCCGCGTCGTAGTCGGGGCCGTCCTCGTGTGCGATGGCCACCGCTCCGACGGCGTCGAGCACGAGCACCGCCTGGTCGTCGCTGTCGTCGTCGGCGAGCTCGGGCCGGGGGAGCGGCCGCAGGCCCGTGGCAGGGAACAGCAGGGCGCGGTTCCCGCCGGCGGTGGGGTCCCAGTCGTCGCACATCCCTGGGTCGTTCTGGCACGCGAACAGCGCGAGCAGCCCGGTGACGTCGCCGGTGCCGTTGTCGGGATCGTTCAGGAGGACCTGGGCGAGGAACTGCATCGGCCCGTCGCACGAGGCACAGGTGGGCCACTCGATTCCCGGCGGGGCCAGGGGCACTCCGCCGGTACGGGTCACCAGGGCGTCCGCCGTGGTCGGTCCTGCGTCGATCATCAGAATTGGCACCTTGGGACCCTACGTCAGGCCGCCGTGGGGTGGGCGAGCCGCCACAGCTGTGCTGCGGCGGCTCGCTGCTCGGGGAGAGCCGGCGGTCGAGCCGGGTCACGGCTTCGCTCGCTGTCAGTGCCCTCGTGGTTCCGCTTCGTGCAGCACTTCTCGGCGACTTCCGGTTGCCGGGCGGCTCAGGGCTTCGGGTAGAGGCTGGCCTGTTTGAGCGCCCGGTGGGCGATGTGCCGCTGTTCGTCGGGAACGGACTCCCAGAAGGGATGCGCCGAGATGCGCTCCTGGAGCTCCAGTTGTGCGTGGCGAGGCTCGGCCGACTCCATCGCGTCTGCCCACATCGCCCGCCTGGCAGCGTTGTACTCCCGTCGGAGCCGAATGAGGTCGTCGGGGAAGGACCACTCGTTGGACATGCCGTCAGCCTACGGATAAACACCACTGACGATCTACCTCCACCAGGCGCTGCCCAGGTAGCACAGGGCTGACCGACCACGGGTCGCTCCGGAGCTCGGCGGAACCCTCGCCGGGCCTGCCGGCACGGCTGGAAAACGGTGCGAAAACGGTGCGACTACCAGTGCAGCGGGTGAGTGCGCGACGGTCGGAACGTGCAGGCAATCACCGACCGGCCGTCCTCCGCGCGGCCCACCGGACCCGCCGGACCCGCCGGACCCGCCCTACCCGACCGGACCGCCGACGGGCGGGCCCGGCTGCGCGAGGAGCTCGGCGCCGCCGCCGGGCCCCCGCCCCGGCCACGCGCGCGTCGGTCGACCGGGCCCCGGCGCCCCGTCGTAGGCTCGCGGCCGTGACCGCCCCGACCGCACCAGCCCCGGCCGGACTGACCACCGGAGCCCTCGCCCGCCGGCTCGGCGTCTCGCCCACCACCATCCGGTCCTGGGAACGCCGCTACGGCATCGGCCCGGCCCACCGTGCTCCCGGGCGGCACCGCCGCTGGGAGCCGGAGGACGTGGCCGTCCTGGAGGAGATGTGCCGGCTCACCGCCCGGGGCGTCAACCCCGCCGAGGCCGCCCGGACGGCCCTGGCGGCCGGGGCCGCCTCCCGCTCCGAGTCCGGACCCGGGACCGGGCAGCCGGCGGTCCGCACCGGTACGGCCTCCGGCGGCAACACCCTGCCGGTGGGCACCGTGCGCCCCGAGTGCCGGGGCCTGGCCCGGGCCGCCGTTCGGCTGGACGCCCCCGAGGTGGCCCGCATCCTGCGCCGCAGCGTCGACGAGCTGGGCGCAGTCGTCGCCTGGACGGAGGTGATGACCCCGGCGCTGCGGGCGGCCGGGCGCAAGTGGGTCGCCGAGGGCGAGCGCTACGTCGAGGTGGAGCACCTGCTGTCCTGGCACGTGGCGGCCGCGCTGCGCCGGGTCGCCGACCGGACCGAGCCGCTGCCCGGCCCGGCCGCGCTGCTCGCCGGGATGCCGTCCGAACTGCACGCCCTCCCGCTGGAGGCGCTCGCCGCAGCGCTGGCCGAACGCGGCCTGCCGTTCCGGATGTTCGGGCCCGCCCTGCCGCCCGAGGCGCTGCTCGAAGCGGTGCGCCGGACCGGACCGCCCGCCGTGCTGCTCTGGTCGCAGGTCACCCGCACCGCCGACCGGGCCCTGGTCGAACGGGTGGTCCGTACGGCCTGGGGCCCGCATGGCGCGCGCACCCAGCCGGTGGTGCTGGTCGCCGGACCGGGCTGGGCCGGCCCCCGCCGCCCGCCGGGCACCCTGCGGCCGCGCGACCTCGCCACCGCCCTCGACCACCTGGCGGGGCTGCTCCGCTGACCGGAGTCCGGCACCCATTCCTCAGGAACACCACGCCGTACGGAAGGAGCAGACCATGGACGAGCCGACCCCGACCGGCAAGCACTGCCTGGTCACCGGCGCCACCGGCTACATCGGCGGCCGCCTGGTCCCCGAACTGCTCGCCGCCGGGCACCGCGTCCGCTGCCTGGCCCGCGACCCGGGCCGGCTGCGCGACCAGCCGTGGCGTGCCGAGGTGGAGACGGCCGCGGGTGACGTCACCCGGCCGGAGACGCTGGACGGCGCCTTCGACGGCATCGAGGTCGCCTACTACCTGGTCCACTCGCTCGGCACCGGGCCGGACTTCGAGTCCACCGACCGCCGCGCCGCCCGGGCCTTCGCCCGCTCGGCCGCCCGCGCCGGGGTCGGCAGGATCGTCTACCTCAGCGGGCTGGTGCCCGCCGGGGTGCCGGAGGCCGAGCTGTCCCCGCACCTGCGCTCGCGCGCCGAGGTCGGCCGGGTGCTGCGGGAGGCCGGGGTGCCCACCGCCGAACTGCGGGCCGCCGTCATCATCGGCTCCGGCTCGGCCTCCTTCGAGATGCTCCGCTACCTGACCGAGCGCCTGCCCGCCATGGTCACCCCGCGCTGGGTCGACACCCGGATCCAGCCCATCGCCGTCCGTGACGTGCTCCATTACCTGGTCGGCGCCGCCGCGCTGCCGCCCGAGGCCGACCGGGTCTTCGACATTGGCGGACCGGACGTGCTGACCTACCGGCTGATGATGCAGCGCTACGCCCGCGCGGCCGGCCTGCCGCCCCGGCTGATCCTTCCGGTGCCGGTGCTCACCCCGGCGCTGTCCAGCCACTGGGTCGGCCTGGTCACCCCCGTGCCCGGCCCGCTCGCCCGCCCGCTGGTGGAGTCGCTGCGGCACGAAGTCGTCTGCCACGAGCACGACATCGCCCGTTGGATCCCCGACCCGCCGCAGGGGCTGACCGGCTTCGACCGTGCCCTCGAACTCGCCCTGCGCCGCATCCGCGAGGCCCGGGTCACCACCCGGTGGTCCTCCGCCTCGCTGCCCGGCGCCCCCAGCGACCCGCTGCCCACCGACCCCGACTGGGCCGGCGGCAGCCTCTACCAGGACCTGCGGGAACGGCGGGTGGACGCCGACCCGGCAGCCGTGTGGCGGGTCGTCGAGGGCGTCGGCGGCGAGAACGGCTGGTACTCCCTCCCGTTCGCCTGGGCGCTGCGCGGCACCCTCGACCGGCTGGCCGGCGGGGTCGGGCTGCGGCGCGGCCGACGCGACCCGGACCACCTGCGGGTCGGCGACGCCCTCGACTTCTGGCGGGTCGAGGAGATCGAACCCGGCCGCCTGCTGCGACTGCGGGCCGAGATGCGACTGCCAGGCCTGGCCTGGCTCGAACTGCGGGTCTCCCCGGACGGGGACGGCGGCACCCGCTACCGCCAGCGCGCCCTGTTCCACCCGCACGGACTGGCCGGCCACGCCTACTGGTGGTCGGTGGCGCCGTTCCACTCCCTGGTGTTCTCGGCCATGGCGCGCAACATCACCGAACGGGCCCGGCATGCCGCCTGACCGGCCGGCCGACGGCCGCCGCGCCGCAACCCCACGCCTAGAACCCCCACGCCCAGAACTCCCACCCTCAGAACCCCCACGCCCAGAACTCCCACCCTCAGAACCCCGACCGCACCCGTCCCGAGGTCCCGCCGATGACCGTCTCGATCGCCCTGTTCACCCAGGACCTGCGCCTGCACGACAACCCCGTGCTGCACGCCGCCCGAGCCGCAGCCGAGCAGGTGGTGCCGCTGTTCGTCCTCGACCCGGCCGTCGAGGCGGCCGGCTTCGCCGCCCCCAACCGGATGGCCTTCCTGGCCGACTGCCTCGCCGACCTGGACTCCTCGCTGCGCCGCGCCGGCTCCCGGCTGATCGTCCGCCGGGGCCCGACCGCCGAGCAGACGGCCAGGCTCGCTGCCGAGACCGGGGCCGGGACGGTGCACGTCGCCGCCGGGGCCAGCGGCTACGCCCGGCGGCGCGAGGCCGCGCTGCTCGCCCTGTTCGGCGAGCGACTGCACGTCCACGACGCCTCGATCACGGTCGTGCCGCCCGGGCGGATCGCCCCGGCCGGCCGCGACCACTACGCCGTCTTCACCCCGTACCACCGCGCCTGGCAGCAGGCCCCGCACCGCAGCGTGCTGGGCGCGCCCCGGGTGATCCGCACGCCGGACGGCATCGGCAGCGAGAACCTCGTGGTCAGCGGCCCGTTCTCACCCTCGCTCCCGCGCGGCGGCGAGACCGCGGCCCGGGAACGGTGGCGGCGCTGGGACGTCGACGCCTACGCCGACGTCCACGACGACCTGGCGGCCGACGACACCTCCCGGCTCTCCCCGTACCTGCACTTCGGCTGCCTCTCGGCCACCGAGCTGACCGCCCGCGCCCTCCAGCGGGGCGGTCCCGGGGCGGAGGCCTTCGTCCGGCAGCTGGCCTGGCGCGACTTCCACCACCAGGTGCTCGCCGCCCGCCCGGACGCCGCGCACCGCGACTACCGCACCCGGGACGACCGCTGGCACCGCGACGAGCGCGAGACCGAGGCCTGGCGGGAGGGCCGCACCGGCTACCCGATCGTCGACGCCGGGATGCGCCAGCTCGCCGAGGAGGGCTGGATGCACAACCGGGCCCGGCTGCTGACGGCGAGCTTCCTCGCCAAGTCCCTCTACCTGGACTGGCGGATCGGCGCCGCCCACTTCCTCTCCCTGCTGGTCGACGGCGATGTCGCGAACAACCAGCTCAACTGGCAGTGGGTGGCCGGCACCGGCACCGACACCCGGCCCAACCGGGTGCTCAACCCGCTGCGCCAGGCCGACCGCTACGACCCCGACGGGGTCTACGTACGGCGCTGGGTACCGGAGTTGGCGCACCTGCCCGGACCGGCCGTGCACCGCCCCTGGCTGCTCGCCCCCGAGTACCCGGACCCGATCATCGCCCCCGACACCCTGGCGGCCCGGATGCGCCGGGCCCGGGACCTGGACGCCCGGTAGGGCGCGCCGGAGGACGTGCCGGAGGACGCGCCGGGGTCACTGTGCGCGGACGATGACCACCGGGCAGGTCGCGTGCTGGGCGCAGTGGGCGCTCACCGAACCGAGCAGCGCCCGGGTGAAGCTCCCGCGTCCGCGGCTGCCCACCACCAGCAGTTCGGCGCCCTTCGCCGCGTCGAGCAGGACGTCGGAGGCGTCGCCCAGGACCATGGTCCGGCGCACCGTGACCGGGCACTCCGCGCCGAGCACCGCGTCCAGCTCCTCCGAGAACTTCCGCTCGGCCAGCTCGTGGTCGAAGGTGGTGTCGACCACCGGCGCCGACCAGCCGATGTGGCTCGGCGGCTCCCAGGCGCCCACGGCGTCCACCACCGCACCGGTCAGCCCGGCCTGCCGGACCGCCCAGCGCAGCGCGGCGTGCGACGGCGGGGAACCGTCGACGCCGACCACGAGGCGGGGAGGGGAGTCGTTCGGGTCCATCGGTACCGTCCTGGGGGGTCGTCGCCGTCACTCCTCCCACCACGGTGCGCACCGCCCGCCGGCACCGCCAGTACGGCCCGGCACCCGGGTGACACGGGGGCCGGGCGGGCCGGGCGGCCCTGGACGGGCAGGGCGCGCGGTAGACGTCGGCCGGGTGGCCGCCCGGCAGGACGGCGGGGGCCGGGCCGCCGAGGCGGAGTGGAAGCACGGAGCCCGCCGGGCCGGGGTGCAGCCAGGGGCGGGCCTGAACAGGTCGGGCCTGAACAGGCCGGGCCTGAACTGGTCGGGCCCGGACAAGGCCGTGTGGGCCGCAACGAGCTTGCGGCCCACACGGGTTGGAGCGGTCAGGCAGTCGCTCAGGCAGTCGGTCAGGAAGCGTTGACGGCGGCGTCGTCGATGACGAAGCTGGTCTGCAGGGAGGAGTCCTCGGTGCCGGTGAACTTGAGGGTCACGCTCTGGCCCGCGAAGCTCGACAGGTCGAAGGTCCGCTGCACGTAGCCGGTGCCGGCGTCGACGTTGGAGTAGGTGTGCAGGGTGGTGGAGTTGGCCTGGACGGCGAGCTTGTCGTAGGCCGTGCTGCCGGTCTCGGCGGTGTCGATGTGCAGCCAGAAGCTGAGCGTCGCCTTGCAGCCGGCCGGGATGGTGACGGTCTGGCTCAGGGTGTCGGTGTGGGTGGTGCCGTAGCCGTCGAGCCAGGCCTTCCAGGAGCCGGAGTGGCTCGGCTCGCTGCTGGAGTTGTCGATCACGCCGCTGGACGCGGTCCACGGGGAGGCGGCGCCGGTCTCGAAGCCGGGGTTGCCGAGCAGCTGGCCGCCGCCGGTGCAGGTGCCGCCGCCGGAGCCGGCGATGGTCCAGGTGAAGGAGGCGGAGCCGGTGGCGCCGGTGGTGTCCTTGGCGGTGACCGTGACGTTGTTGCTGCCCGCGGTGGTCGGGGTGCCGGAGATCAGGCCGGACGAGGAGTTGATCGACAGTCCGGCCGGCAGGCCGGCGGCCGAGTAGCTCAGGGTCTGGCCGGAGGCCGAGTCACTGGCGTGGATCTGCAGGCTGGCGGCGGTGCCGACGGTGCCGCTCTGGTTGCCGGGGCCGGTGACCGTGACGGTGTTGCCGCCGGTGCTGCCGCCGGCCGTGAAGGCGGCCAGGCCGTTGGGGGTGCCGAGCCCGGTCGGGCCGTCGTAGCCGGCGCCGGCGGTGCACAGGTAGCTCGGCGAGCAGCTGCCGTTGGCGCCGCTGGTCACGTCGTTCAGCGAACCGGCGTGCTGGTAGGGGTACTTGGCCGGGACGTCGCCCGCGCCCGGGGTTCCCGCGTCGGCGTAGACGGCGGCGATGATCGGCGCGGAGGCGCTGGTGCCGCCGTACACGGCCCAGCCGCTGCCGCCGTAGGTCTGGTAGACGGCGACGCCGGTGGCCGGGTCGGCGACGGCGGAGACGTCCGAGATGGTGCGCTTGGCGCAGCCGCTGTCGGTCTGCCAGCTGGGCTTGGGGTCGTAGGCGGAGCAGCCGGAGCCGGCGCCGTTGCCGCCGGAGGTGGAGCCCCAGACGGACTCGCTCCAGCCGCGGGCGTTGGAGGCGCGGGTCAGCGAGGTGCCGCCGACGGAGGTGACGTACTGGGAGCCGGCCGGGTACTGGGCGCCGTAGCCGGAGTCGCCGGAGGAGGCGGTGATGGCCACGCCGGGGTGGTTGAAGTACTGGTTGTCCGAGCTGGTGTCGCTGGAGTCCTCGGAGCCGCCGTAGCTGTTGGAGACGAACTTGGCGCCCTGGGCGACGGCCTGGTTGACCGAGGCGCCGAGGTCGGCCATGGTCGCCGAGTTGGCCTCGACCAGCAGGATGTGGGCGTTCGGCGCGACCGCGGAGACCATGTCGAGGTCGAGGGAGATCTCGCCCGCCCAGCCGGTGTCGGAGGTCGGGTAGCTGGTGCCGCCGTTCTGGTCGATCTTCTTGAAGCAGCCGTTGGCGGTGGTGCACGCAGGCAGCCCGTACTGCGTGCGGTAGGTCGCCAGGTCGGACTCGGCGTTGGGGTCGTCCTGCGCGTCGATGATGGCGACGGTCTGCCCGGCGCCCCCGTTGGCCGGCAGTGCGTAGGCGCTCTGCAGGTCGCCGGGGCCGAGGCCGGACGGCGTCGCGTTCGGCGAGACCGCGTTCAGGGCGAAGGCGTGCGGCTGGACGACGTCGGTGCGCACCAACGCGTCACAGGCCATCTGGTGCGGGCCGGTCGGCTTGGCGCACACGTGCTTGACGCCGCTGCCGGAGGTGCCGGTGGTGCCGGACCAGGCGGTGGAGGCGTCGGCCGGGGCGGCCAGCGCGAGGCCGGCGGCGACCACGGCGCCGACCGCGAAGGTCGCGGTGCCGGCCCGGAGCCGGCCCTGCCGCAGTGGGGAACGGAGGAAGTTGCGCAACGGAGCCCTCCCAGGTGGGGGGTCGGACCCCGGGGGCGCCGACCAGGCCGTTGTGAGGCGGCCGGCCGGCGAGCGGGCCCGGGGTGTGAGGGGGAGACGCGCACGAGCAGACGGCAGCCCTGGAGGGTCGGCGGGGCACGGCACGTCGGCCCGTGGGGGACGGGGAGCGCCGCCGGACGATGGTTGATCGGGGCATGCCAAGGGAGTGGTGCTGAGCCTGCACGGCGTCAGCGGTAGGAAGGTAGCCAAGCCCGGTGGCGGCGAACAAGGCCGAAGTCCACCCCATGACCGAGGCTTGACCGGGCGGGATCCCGCCACTGGCGCCGTTGCGCCGTCACCGCCGCTGAGCGGCGGTTCACCTCGCACACGGAACGGCCGAGGCCGGGCCGGGCCTCGCGCCGTACGGCCGTGTCGGCGTGGCAGCGGCCGGGACGGCTTCGGTTCGTCAACACCCCACCGGGCGTGGTTGGTTCACCGTCGATCGGTGGGGGGCGAAGGCGGGTGGCCCGGTGGGGGCGAAAGCGGGGTGGAGCGCGTCAGGACGCGTCAGGACGCGTCAGGGCGCGTCGGGTTCGTCGAGCAGGAGCTCCAGCACCGGCAGGGCCGCCTCCAGCGCGCGGCACTGCTCGGCCGTCAGCCGGGCGCTGCGGCGGGCCAGCAGGGCAGTGCGCTCTCGGCGGATCCGGGCGAGGGTGTCGCGCCCGAGCCGGGTGGGGGCGAGGAGCTGGGAGCGTCCGTCCTGCGGGTCGGGGGTCTTGGCGATCAGGCCCTCGGCGACCAGCGGGCCGACCGTACGGACCATCGACGGGACGGCCACCCCTTCGAGCGCGGCGAGTTCGCCGAGCCGCAGCGGGCCGTGCTGTTCGACCCGGACGAGGGCGGAGAGCTGGGCGGCCGTGAGGTCCTGGTCGCCGGAGGCCCGGACCAGTTGGCGGTTGAGCCGGCCGATGGCCACCCGGAGCCGCACCACCGCCTCGTCGGGGAGTCCGTCGCCCGCCGTGCTCACCGGCCCGCCTCCTGACGGACCGACCCGGCGGCGGGCCGCTGCTGCGGCCGCTGCCGCTCGCGCACCAGCGAGGCGGCCGCGGCGACCAGGGACATCGCGATCGCCAGCCAGAACACCACGACCAGCCCGTCGTGGAACGGCCCCGAGATCAGCTGGGGGAAGAACTCCCGGCCCGTCAGCGTCCGGGCGTTGCCCGCCGGAAGTTGGCCCAGCACATGCGGACCGAGCAACTGCTGGACCGGGTTGTAGCCGAGGAACGCGGCGAACAGCGTGCCCACCGGCGGTAGCGCGCCGATCGCCTGGGCGTCGGCGGCCGGCACGCCCTGCGCGGTCAGCCCGGCGGTGAGGGTGTGCGGCAGCGAGCCGGCCAGGCCCGCCACCATCAGGGAGAAGAACACCCCGATCGACAGCACCATGCCGGCGTTCTGGAAGGTGGCCCGCATCCCGGAGGCGGCGCCGCGGGCCTCGGCCGGCACGCTCGACATGATCAGCGAGGTGTTGGGGGCCGCGAACAGGCCGCCGCCCAGCCCGTTGAGGAACACCAGGACGGCGAACCACGGGTACCCGAAGTCGGTGGGCAGCAGGAGCAGCCCGGCGAAGGAGAGCGCCATCACCACCAGCCCGCCCGCGGCGAACAGCCGGGCCCCGGCGCGGTCCGACAGGTAGCCCGCGATCGGCCCGGCAGCCAGGAAGCCGACGGTCAGCGGGACGAGGTAGATGCCCGCCCACAGCGGGGTGTCGGCGTAGTCGTAGCCGTGCAACGGCAGCCAGATGCCCTGGAGCCAGATGATCAGCATGAACTGGAGCCCGCCACGGGCGATCGAGCCCAGCAGGGTGGCCGCGTTCCCGCCGGTGAACACCGGGTCGCGGAACAGCGAGAGCGGGAACATCGGCTCGGCGGTCCGGGCCTCGACCAGGCAGAAGACGGCGAGCAGCGCCACCCCGCCGCACAGCCCGGCGAGCACCCACGGGTTGGTCCAGCCCATGGTGTGGCCGCCGTACGGCTGAATGCCGTAGGTGATCCCGGCGAGCAGCGCGGTCAGGCCGACGGCGAAGGTGACGTTGCCCCACCAGTCGATCCGGGCGGGCCGGCGCACCCCGGTGTCGCGCAGCGAGCGGTACGCCCAGACGGTGCCGAGCACCCCGATCGGCACGTTCACCCAGAAGATCGACCGCCAGTTCCACTCCGCCAGCAGCCCGCCCAGGACCAGGCCGATGAACGACCCGGCGATGCCCGCGACGATGTTGACGCCCAGCGCGGTGCCGCGCCGGTGGGCGGGGAAGGCGTCGGTGATGATCGCGGCCGAGTTGGCCATCAGCATCGAGCCGCCGACCGCCTGCACCACCCGCCAGCCGATCAGCCACAGCGCGCCCGGCCCGCCGTGCAGCGGGTCGAGGGAGAGTGCGACCGAGGTGAGGGTGAAGATCAGGAAACCGGCGTTGTAGATCCGCACCCGGCCGTGGATGTCGCCCAGCCGGCCCAGGGTCACCACCAGCACGGCGGTGACCAGCATGTAGCCCATCAGCATCCACAGCAGGTAGCTGACGTTGCCGGGCTGCAGCGGGTCCAGACCGATGCCGTTGAAGATCGCGGGCAGGGAGATCAGCACGATCGAGGCGTTGATGGTGGCGATCAGGGTGCCGAGCGTGGTGTTGGAGAGGGCCACCCACTTGTACCGGGGATGGTCCGGTTCGACTCCGGTACGGGCGGTTCGTCCGGTGCGAGCGCTGCCGGATCTGCCGCCGCCCGTTCGGTCGCCGCTGCTACTGCCGCTGCCGGAGAGTCGTGTCGCCACCGCTGCCTCCTGCTGCCCGGGCCGGCCCGGCCGGGGGCGCGGCCGGGCGTCGGATCGGAGTGGGAATTCGATAGCTGCCGCCAACTAACGGTAGTCCCGACGGCGGATCGGGCGGTAGGGCGCGTACGGGGCGGGCGGGGCGTACGGGGTCCACCGGCCGGGCCCCGGTTGGGCGCCGGGACGATCCGGGTACCTCCTCTGGCATGTCGGACGAGAAGAACCGCGCCGTGGCCGAGGCGATCCTCCCGCTGGTCGGCGGTGCCGCCAACATCCGCTCGGTGGCCCACTGCATGACCCGGCTGCGGCTGGGGCTGGCGGACCGCTCCCTGGTCGACCGCGCGGCGCTCGCGGCGCTGCCGGCCGTCCTGGGCACGGTCGACGACGACACGTACCAGATCGTGCTCGGCCCGGGGGCCGTCGCGGGGGTCACGGCGCAGCTGCGGCTGTTGCTCGACGCCCCCCGCGCCGACGCCCCCACCGCAGCGGCCCCCACTGCCTCCGCCCCCACCGCCTCGGCCCCCACCGCCGAGGAGCTCGCCGGGCGCGGGGAGCGGATCCGGGCGGAGGCCCGGGTGCGCAACGCGACCCCGGTCAAGCAGGCGCTGCGCCGGATCGCGAACGTCTTCGTCCCGCTGATCCCCGCCCTGATCGGCTGCGGCATCGTCGCCGCACTGTCCGGGGCGCTGGCCAACCTCGGCTGGGCGCCGGCCCTGGTCGCCGCGCTGACGGCGGTCTCCTCGGGGTTCATGTCGCTGCTCGCGGTCTTCGTCGGCTACAACACGGCGAAGGAGTTCGGCGGCACGCCCGTGCTGGGCGGGGCCGTGGCCGGGGTGATCGTCTACGCCGGGGTCGCCAAGGTGGAGGCCTTCGGCCACCACCTCACCCCCGGTCAGGGCGGCGTGGTCGGGGCACTGCTCGCCGCCCTGCTGGCCGTCCAACTGGAGCGCTGGACGCGGCGGGTCGTGCCCCCCGCGCTGGACGTCCTGGTCACCCCCACCGTCACCGTCCTGTTCGGCGGACTGGCCGCCCTGTACGGCCTGATGTTCGTCGCCGGGGAGGTCTCCACCGGCATCGGCCACGCCGCCACCTGGCTGCTCGCCCACGGCGGACTGCTCGCCGGACTGGTGCTCGGCGGCCTCTTCCTGCCGCTGGTGATGCTCGGCCTGCACCAGGCGCTGATCCCGATCCACACCACCCTGATCCAGCAGCAGGGCTCCACCGTGCTGCTGCCGATCCTCGCCATGGCCGGCGCCGGGCAGGTCGGCTGCGCCGCGGCCGTCTACCTCCGGCTGCGCCGCAACGCCTCGATCCGGGCGACCATCCGCTCCGCCCTCCCGGCCGGGCTGCTCGGCATCGGCGAACCCCTGGTCTACGGGGTGACCCTGCCGCTCGGCCGCCCGTTCGTCACGGCCTGCGTGGGCGGCGCCGCCGGTGGCGCCTTCGTCGGCGTGGCCGGCCAGCTCGGCAGCGCGGTCGGCTCCACCGCCGTCGGCCCGTCCGGCTGGGCCCTGTTCCCGCTGCTGGCCGGCCCGCACGGCCTGGCGGCGAGCGCGGCCGTCTACGGCGGCGGCCTGCTGACCGGCTATCTCGTCGGCTTCCTGGCCACCTACTTCTTCGGCTTCACCCGCGCGATGCTCGCCGAGTACGACGTGCCCGCCCCGTCGCCCGCCCCGGCCGGCGCGCCCGGCGCGCCCGCTCCGGCCGTCGGGGACGGCACGTGAGGTAGGCCTCCGGGCGGGGGAGCGGGTGGGGGAGTCGGTACCCCGGCGCGCGGTGGTGCGGACGGGGTGGTGTTGACCCTCGGACGGCGTGACGGTTCGTTATGTCCGCGTGACCTACTGGGCCGACCCGGCGGGTCTACCTTTGTCGACGCTCGGCCAACTCCACCCCCTCACAAGGGAGTAGCCATGCCCGAAGCCCGTCGGCGCACCCTCGCCCTGGCCACCGCCCTGCTGACCGTCCTGGGCGCCGCCGCACCGGCCGTCGCCGCCACCGCCCCCGCCCTCGTCCAGGCTCCGCTCGCCGCCCGTCACGGCGGCGGCACGCTGCACAGCACCAGCGGCAACTGGTCCGGCTACGCCGCCACCGGCGGCCGGTTCACCAGCGTCAAGGCCAGCTGGGTCCAGCCCGCCGTCTCCTGCGCCGGCACCGACACCTGGTCCAGCTTCTGGGTCGGACTGGACGGCGACGGCAGCAACAGCGTCGAGCAGACCGGCACCGAGGCCGACTGCTCCGGCGGCTCGCCGGTGTACTCCTCCTGGTACGAGATGTACCCGGCCTACCCGGTCAACTACAGCAACACCGTGCGCCCCGGCGACCACTTCACCGCGAGCGTCACCACCAACGGCAGCGGCTCCTTCACCCTCACCCTCGCCGACACCACGGCGGGCTGGAGCCGCACCGTCAACAAGTCCCTCAAGAGTGCCGCGCTGGCCTCCGCCGAGGTGATCGCCGAAGCCCCCTCCAGCTCCACCGGGGTGCTCCCGCTGTCGAACTTCCATTCGGTCTCGTTCAGCAGCGCCACCGTCAACGGCCAGAGCCTGGGCGGCTTCAACCCGGACGCCATCACGATGGCCTCCGGCGGCGTCACCAAGGCCACCACCTCCGGGCTGAGCGGCGGCAGCGCCTTCTCGGTGACCTCGAAGCACAGCTGACCCCGAGCGTGCGGAAGGCCGCCGCCCCCCTTCGGTGACGGGGGCGGCGGCCTGGGTCGCTCAGCGGGTGGTTCAGCGGCCGGTCCCGGCCCGGGCCCTGGTCCAGGCGGACTCGCGGAGCAGCCGCAGGCCGTTGAGGCCGACCAGGACGGTCGAGCCCTCGTGGCCGAGGACGCCCAGCGGCAGCGGCAGGGTGGCGACCAGGTCCCAGACGGCCAGCACGGAGATGAACACCGAGGCGATCACCAGGTTCTGCACCACGAGCGAGCGGGCCCGCCGGGAGAGTGCCAACACGGCCGGGACGGTGGCGAGTTCGTCGCGCACGACGACGGCGTCGGCGGTCTCCAGGGCGAGGTCGGAGCCGGCCCGGCCCATCGCGAGGCCGGTGTGGGCGGCGGCCAGCGCGGGCGCGTCGTTGACGCCGTCGCCGACCACCAGGACCTTGCGTCCGGCCCGCTCCTGTTCGCGGACGGCGGCGACCTTGTCCTGCGGCAGCAGGCCGGCCCGTACGTCGGTGATGCCGAGCTCGGCGGCCAGCCGGGCCGCGGCGCGCGGGTTGTCCCCGGTGAGCAGCATCGGCGCGGTGCCGGTCAGGGCGGTGAGCGCGCGGACGGTGCCGGCGGCGTCGGGGCGCAGCCGGTCGGCGATGCCGAGCAGGCCGACCGGCACGCCGTCCCGCTCGACCAGCACGGCGGTGCGGCCGCCGTCCTCCAACTCGCCTGCCAGGGCGGTGGCTTCGGTCAGGACTTCGCCCTCGGCGCCGGTCGGCATCCGGGCGGGGGCGCCGACCGCGACGGCACGGCCGTCGACGGTGGCGGTGACGCCGATGCCCGGGGCGGAGGTGAAGTCCTCGGCCGTGGCGAGGGCCAGGCCGCGGGTGCGGGCGGCGTCGACGACGGCGCGGGCGAGCGGGTGCTCGCTGGGGTGCTCGGCGGCCGCGGCCAGTGCGAGCAGCTCGTCCTCCGACAGGCCGGAGCCGGCCAGTGGGCGGAGGTCGGTGACCCGAGGGGTGCCCTCGGTGAGGGTGCCGGTCTTGTCCAGGGCGACGGCGTCGGCCTGGCCGAGGCGTTCCATCACGACCGCGGACTTCACCAGGACACCGTGGCGACCGGCGTTGGCGATCGCGGAGAGCAGCGGCGGCATGGTGGCGAGGACCACGGCGCACGGCGAGGCAACGATCATGAAGGTCATCGCCCGCAGCAGCGAGCCGGTGAAGGCGGCGCCGAGGGCGAGCGGCACGGCGAAGACGGCCAGGGTGGCGATCACCATGCCGATCGAGTAGCGCTGCTCGACCTTCTCAATGAACAGCTGGGTCGGCGCCTTGGTCTCCGAGGCCTCCTCGACCAGCTGGACGATCCGGGCGATCACCGAGTCGGCGGCGTCCCGTTCGACCCGGATCCGCAGGGCGCCGGTGCCGTTGAGGGTGCCGGCGAACACCTCGTCACCGCGCTGCTTGGGTACGGGCAGCGGCTCGCCGGTGATGGTGGCCTGGTCGACCTCGCTCGCGCCGTCCAGGACCCGGCCGTCGGCGCCGATTCGCTCGCCGGGGCGCACCAGGACGGTGTCGCCGACGGCGAGCCGTTCGGTCGGCACGCTCTCCTCGGCGCCGCCGGGCAGCAGCCGGGTGGCGGTGGGCGGGGCGAGGTCGAGCAGTCCGCGCACGGAGTCGGCGGTGCGGGCGGTGGCCAGGGCCTCCAGGGCGCCGGAGGTGGCGAAGATGACGATCAGCAGCGCGCCGTCCATGACCTGGCCGACGGCGGCGGCGCCGAGCGCGGCGACGATCATCAGCAGGTCGACGTCGAGGGTCTTCTCGCGCAGGGCCCGCAGCCCGGCCCAGCCGGGTTCCCAGCCGCCGGTGGCGTAGGCGAGGGCGTACAGCGGGCCCCAGGACCAGGCCGGGGCGCCGGTGAGCTGGAGCGGGAGCGCGATCAGGAAGAGCACGGTCGCGGCGGCGGCCCAGCGGGCCTCGGGGAGGGCGAACACCCGGGTGCGGCGGCGCGGGGCGGTGCCGGGGCGCGGTGCGGCGGGCGGCGCAGGGCGCTCGATCAGGGTGGTGGGCATGCGGACGGGACCCTTCGGGGCAGGGCGGAGCTGGTGGCTCGGGGCAGCGCGGAGCCGGTGACTCACTCACCATACATGAACATATGAACGCGTCTTCATGTATGAGTTGTACTATTGCCCGCATGGGTCATGGAGCCGCCCCCGCAACCGCCGTCCCGCACACCCGCCTGGACGCAGCCAGCGCCGCCCGGGTGGCCACCACCCTGCAGGCCCTGGCCACCCCCTCCCGGCTGCTGATCCTCTCCCGGCTGCGCGAAGGGCCCTGTGCCGCCACCGAACTCGCCGCCGAGGTCGGGCTGGAACAGTCCGCCTGCTCCCACCAGCTCCGCCTGCTGCGCAATCTCGGCCTGGTGGTCGGGCGGCGCGAGGGCCGCTCGGTGGTCTACGCGCTCTACGACAACCACGTCGCGGCCCTGCTCGACCAGGCCGTCTACCACATCGAGCACCTGCGGCTCGGGCTCAGCGACGCCGAACTCGACTGAGTCTCGGGCGCGCGGGCGCGGGCAGCCGGCGCGGCGCGGGTGGCCGTCCGGTCGGTCCGGCACCGGTGCCGGACGGCTGTACGTTCAGCGCCGGTGCCGGACGGCCGTACGGTTCAGCGGCGGCGCCAGGCGGTGAGGAGGTCGGCCTCGGTGGTCGGGGTCAGGGCCTGCGGCAGTGGTTCGAACGGTTCGATGTCACGGGCGGTGTCCGCCACCGGGCGGAGCCGGAGGCCGGTGGCGAGGGCGGCGGCCGGGTCGGCGGTGTTGGTGGCCCGGCGCAGCGGGTCGGCGCTCCACAGTGGCAGCGCGCGGTCCTGGAGGCCGGAGGTCAGGAGGAAGTCGTCGTCGACCCAGGTGAGCGTGGTCCCGGCCGGGGCGACGGCGGAGGCGATGGCGTCGAGCAGGTCGCCCATCGTGAACGGCGGGGGAGTCGCGGCGTGGTAGGCGCCGGTGGCGCCCTTCGTCAGCAGGTCGAGCATCCAGTCGGCGAGGTCGCGGGCGTCGACGACCTGGAGCGGGGCGTCGGGTCGGCCCGGGGCCAGCACCTCGCCGCCACGGGCGATCCGCTGTACCCAGTGGTCGAAGCGGTGGGTGTAGTCCTGGGGGCCGATCACGTACGTCGGCCGCACCAGCAGTGAGTCCGGGCCGAACCGCTCGACGGCCGCCCGCTCGCACTGGACCTTGAGCACGCCGTAGGTGGCCGGGGTGATCTCCTCGGGCTCCGGGCCGTCGGCCGGGAGCAGCGGGGAGTCCTCGGTGAACCCGGGGGCGGCCGGGGTGTCGTAGACGGCCATGGACGAGACCAGGAGGTAGCGCCCGGCCGCGCCGGGGTCCAGGGCGGCGGCCAACTGCCGTACCTGGCGCGGGAAGTAGGCGCTGACGTCGACGGTGGCGTCCCAGCTCAGGCCGCGCAGCGCGGTGAGGTCCGCGTCGCGGTCGGCGATCAGGTGGGTGGCCTCGGGGAGCAGGTGGGCGCCGGAGCGGCCGCGGTGCAGCACGGTGACGTCGTGCCCGGCGGCCAGCGCGGCCCGGGCGAAGTGGAGGCCGACGAACCGGGTACCGCCCATGATCAGTATGCGCATCGGACCATCGTTCCAGCTCGGCCCGGTTCCGGCCAAGGGCTTGCCGGAACCGGGCCGAGTGCGTCACCAGGCCTCAGCCGTGGACGCCCAGTTGGGCCAGCAGCGTCTGGTTGTCCTCGATGTGCCAGTCCTCGACGATCCGGTCGGTGCCGACGTGCTGGATGTCGATGGCGTTGAACTCGACGGCCTGGCCCCGGCCCCGGACGCCGTCGAAGGTGCCGGTGAAGTGGCCGCGGAAGACCAGCCGGGCGGTGATCCGGTCACCGGCGACCAGCACGTCGGACAGCTCGCAGGTCAGGTCGGGGACGGCGGCGCGGAAGTTCTTCGAGGCGAACAGCGGGCCGGCCGGGCCCTGGGGGCGGCCGGACGGGAGCGTGTTGTCCCGGAACTGCGGGCTGATCGCGGCGTCCAGGTACCGCTGCTGCCCGGTGTTCCAGAAGGTGTACAACTGCTGGGCCAGTCGCACCTCCTGGGCCGCGCGCCGGGTGCCGATCGAACGGTCCACGGTGAGTGCCTTCGGCTGGACCAGGTCGGGCGAGCGGTCGATCAGGTTCTGCGGCCAGCTGTGCGCGGGCCGGTGGTGGCCCCGGTCGGGGGAGGGGGAGGGGGAGGGGGAGGGGGAGGGGGCGGGCGCGGCGGCGGCGGTGCCGGCCGCCAGGGCGGCGACGGTGGCGAGGGCGGCGGCGGTGCGGGTGGTGGCACGGCTCAGGAACGGCCAGGGCATGGGGAGTTGCTCCTCGGGGCGGGTCGGGGTGGGGTAGGCGATCGGGGGACGGACGGTCAGGCGAGTCGGCCGCCGCCGTCCACGTGCAGCACGGTGCCGGTGACGTACGGGTTGTCGATCGCGTACAGCACCGCCTTGACCAGGTCCTCCGGGGTGCCGACCCGGCGGGCCGGGTTGCGGGCGGCGACGCCGCGCAGGAAGGCGTCCTTGTCGGCGCCCAGGCCGTCCCAGGAGCCGGTGTCGACGATGCCGGGGGAGACCGCGTTGACCCGCACCGGGGCGATCTCCACCGCCAGGGCCTGCACCAGGAAGGCCAGTGCGCCGTTGGTGGTGGCCATCACCGTGCGGGCGGGCGCCGGTCGCCAGGCGGCGACCCCGGAGAAGAAGGTGAACGAGCCGCGCTCGGCGGCCTGCCCGGCCAGGTGCTTGGCGAGCAGCAGCGGGCCGATCACCTTGGCGGCGAACGCCCGCTGGACGTCGGCGAGTTCGAGCTCCCGCAGCGGGCCGTTGGCCGGCATCGCGGCGGTCGAGACCAGGTGGTCGAAGGTGCCGACCCGCTCGGCGAACCGGGCGATCGACTGCTCCTCGGCGAGGTCGACGGGCAGTACCTCGGACGGTCCGGCCAGTTCGCCGGCCGTCCACTCCAGCTTGCGCGGGTCGGGGCCGGCCAGGACGACGGTGGCGCCGGCCGCCGAGGCGGCGGTGGCCACGGCCCGGCCGGTGTGCGAACCCGCGCCCACCACGATCAGTCGCTGCCCCAGCAGCGAGGTACCCTGCGGCGGAGTGACGGCGGACGGCGGCGGGGTGCCGATGGACATGGGGGTGCTCCTTCGGGGGCATCGGGGATCCGGCCGTCCGCTGCGTTGTGCGCGGCGGCCACACCACGACCCTCTCCCGGGGCCCCGCCATGAGTCCAAGGCTTGTTCTCTACCGCTGCCATAAAATCCGCTCATGGCAACGCCGACGCTCCGACAGCTCGAATACCTGGTCACCGTGGTCGACACCGGCTCGTTCACCCGCGCGGCCGAGCAGCTGCACGTCACCCAACCCGCGCTCTCCCACCAGATCCGGGCCCTGGAGGGTGCGCTCGGCGGCCCGCTGCTCGAACGGCTGCCGCGCGCGGTCCGGCTCACCCCGACCGGCCGGGCCGTACTGCCGCACGCCCGGGCGGCACTGGCCGAGGCTGAGCGCCTGCAAGCGGTGGCCCGGCGAGCCAGCGGCCTGGAGGAGGGGGAGCTGGAGGTCGCCGCCGTCTACTCGATCAGCCTCGGCATCCTGCCGCCCGTCCTGCGGGCCTGGCACCGCCGGCACCCCGGCGTGCGGATCCGGCTGCGCGAGTACTCCCACGCCGAGCGGCTCCAGGAGGCGATGGCCGCGGGCCGGGCCGACCTCGCCATCGGCCCGGTGCCGGAGGGCTGGGAGGGGCCGATCCGGGAGCTCGGCGTCGAGGAGTTCACGGTCGTGCTGGCCTCCGACGACCCGCTCGCGGCCCGCCCCACCCGCTCCATCGCCCTAGGCGAGCTCGCGGACCGGGCCTGGGTCCACTACGCCCCCGACAACGGCCTCGCCGACCTGCTCGACCAGGCCTGCGCCCGCGCGGGCTTCCACCCCCGGGCGGCGGTCCGCGCCGAACAGACCTCCGCCGCACCGCTGTTGGCCGCGGCCGGCCTCGGCCCGGCGCTGGTGCCCGCCGACATCGTGCCGCCGCACTTCGACGGCCTGCTGCTGCGGCCCGACCCGCCGGTCCGCCGCGCCCTCGCCGCCTACACCCGCACCCGCCCCGACCCGCTCACCGTGGCCTTCACCGAACTGCTGGCCCAGCGGGCCCGGATCAACCCGGGGACGGGCTGACGCACCTGCGCGCGGCGGCCCGGTCCGGGCGGACGCCGTCTCACAGGGCGGCAAGCACGTCCTGGTGCACACCGTCGAGGACGAAGCCGTTGTCCAGCCGGACCCGGACCGTCACCCGGCTCCCCCGCTCCCGGTGCTCGGCCCACTCCGGCTCCAGCGCGGCGAGTTGCGCCACCAGCCGCTCCCGGCTGGCCTCGGGCATGGTGTGCCCGTAGTCGTCGAACAGCGCCTTGAGCCGCTGGTACTCGCGGACCCCTTCGCTCTCCGGGAGTTCGCCGTCCACCCGCTCGACGGTGCCCTCCGCCCCGGCACCCAGCGACAGGAAGCCGACGGCGGCAGCGGGCTCGCCGGCGACGGCCTCACCGAGCCCGAGGTCCTCCGTCAACCTGACGCGTCGTCCTGCCTCCAGGGTCATCCGTGCGCTGCCTCTCGATCGATCGCTGCCCGCCGGCCCGGTCGGCCGACGGTCCGGTCATTATCCGTGCAACGGTCATATCCACGCGTTGGGGATCCGCGGGATTGCCGAGGGGTCCGGCGCGCGGCGCCGGACCCCTCGGATCGATTCGGATCGACTCGGATCGACCTGGATCCGCTTACCGGTTCACCGGTTCACAGATTGGCGCACTGCCCGGTGCGCGCGCCGTGGACGGTGTTGGGGTTGCCGCCGTTGGTCGGCGGCGGGTTGTTGCCGGTGCAGTGGAGCGAGCCGCCGATGGTGTTGCCCTCGATCTCGGCCCGGGAGTCCTCGGGGAACGGGCCGGTGCCGGTCGTGCCGGTGACCTCGACCGAGCCGCCGATCCGGTTGGCGATCAGCTCGGCGCCTGCGTGGTTGTCGTCGAGGTGGACGGAGCCGTTGACCCGGTTGCCGGTGCAGCCGTCGTCACCCGGGTCGCCGACGAGGACGAACCCGCTCGCGCGGCCGACCTCCACCGTGCCGGTGGTGCTGGAGCCGCACATGCCGAAGAGCGTGCCGTTCTCGGAGTGCACACCGCCGAAGACGGTGGAGTCGCCGATGAACAGGGCCCCGCCGGCCGCGCCGCGGACCGACCCGTGCACGGTGGCGCCGATGACACAGGTGCTCGGCGCGGTCGCGTCCACGCCGCCGTGGACGTCACCGGTGATGACATTGGCGCAGGTCACCACCTCGGTGAGGGTCTCCGGCCCGCCCGCCAGGAAGTTGCCGTCGCCGCTGTACTGCGCGGTGATCGTGTGGCTGCCGGGGAGCAGGTTGCCGAAGGTCACCTGGGCCTGACCGCAGTGGGCGCCGCCACCGGGGGCGAGGGTGCCGGTGCCCAGCACGGTGGAGCCGTCCCGGAACGTCACCGTGCCGGAGGGCGGCAGGGCCGGGTCGGTGCTCGGGGGTGCCGGGCAGACGGTGTCGGTGAAGGTGACGGGCTGTCCGAAGGCCGCCTGGCCGCCGTCCGAGGAGGCCAACGTGGTGGTGACGGAGGCTTGGTTCACGGTCTGGGTCAGGCTCATGGCCGTATTGCCCTGGAAGTCGAGGTCACCGCTGTAGGTGGCCTCGACGGTGTGGTCACCGACGGTCAGCGAGGAGATGGCGGCCGAGGTGGCCTTCCCGGTCGTGGTGTCGACGGGCACCGGGCTGCCGAGCTGGGTGCCGTCCACCTTGAACGTGACCGTTCCGCCGTCCGGGGTCGGTACGACGGTGGCGGTGAAGGTCACCGGCTGCCCGTAGACGGACGGGTTCGCGGAGGAGGTGAGCGTCGAGCTGGTCGCCGTCTTCGGGACGCTGAAGAAGATCGTGTCGGTCGGCTGGGCGGTGGTCTGGCCGGTGCCGTTGAGGTTGCCGACGAACGCGCCGTAGAAGGTGGTGCCGACCGCCTTGAGCTGCTCGTAGTCACCGAACAGCCGCTCGGTGGGGGCGCCGGGGGTGCCCTTCTGCGTGGTGTAGGTGCGCAGCGAGAAGTCGGTGAAGGTGGCGCCGTGGTCGAAGCTCCGGGCGAGGTGCGCGGTGAAGATCGGGAAGCCGTTGGTGTTGTTGCCGTCGGAGGTCAGGTAGAGGACCCCGACGGTGCCGTCGCTGAGCACCGCGACGGACGGCAGCGCCGCGTTCGTCGAGGTGGAGACGTTCACCTCGGAGCCGATGGTGAGGTCGTTCGCGCCGTTGTCGGTGAGCCGGCGCAGCCGGATCTGGTTGGTGCCCGACACGTCGACGCCGTACGCGACGAACACGTCGCCGCTGGTCGGGTCGACGGCGGCGTGGTGGATGCCGCCGAGCAGCGCGTTGACCCCGCCGAACTTGAAGCCCTGGCCACCCTGGTCGCTGCTGACCGAGGCGACGGTGACGCCGTCCGTGGCCGTGGTCGGGGGTGTGCTCGGGGACCGGGGGTTGCCCAGGTCCCAGGTCCGGCCGCCGTCGGTGGACCGGTTGATCCTGATGGTGACGGGCTGGGGCTGGCTGACCATGTTGCTGCCGCCCTGCTGGTACAGGGCGTACACGGCGCCGTTGCGCGGGTCGCCGGCCAGCCGGAGCCCGCCGTTGATGCTGTCGTTCAGGGCCCCCGATCCGACCCCCACGTCGTTGGCGGTGGGGAAGTCGACCGGGCTGGCGTGGTTGCGGGCGACGTTCACCCGGTCGTGCGGACTGGCCGTGGTGCCGGGGACGCTGAAGTCCTGGTAGCCGACGTAGACGTTGTCCTGGGTCGGGGCGCCGGTGTCGGGGTTGGTGATCAGCCAGGGCTGGTCGTTGAACGGGTGCGTGCCGGTGGTGAGCTGGGTGGTGGTGGGCGTGGGGTTGTTCCACGCCCACGACGAGGCCTTGGTGGGGTCGGTGGTCGAGCCGGTGACGACCACGTTGGCACCGTTGTTGCAATTGAGGAAGGTGCCGTAGAGGGTGCCGTTGCGGCCGTAGTCGATCGTCTGGTCGCACGGCCCGCCGGAGGTGCCGGGGACGCCCGGCGGCACCGGGATGGCCGACTCGGGGGTCCAGCTGGTGCCCCCGTTGGTGGAGTAGAGCAGCTGGGCGGCGTTGTCCCAGCGCGATCCCGGCATGGGGCCGAAGCGGGTGATGGCGATCTGCTGGGGGTTGGCGGGGTTGATCGCGATCGACGGCTCGCCGAAGGTCGGGGTGGAGGCGGCGGAGGCGTCCGCGTCGATGATGTTCAGCCCCGGCACCCGCTGCAGCGGCCGGACCAGCCGGGGTGTCTCCGGTCCCGGACGGTCCGTCCGGTCGGGCGGCTGGTCGGTGGCGCCGCCGGACCTCGCGGTGGTGGTCGGGTTCGGCGGCGGCGCGGCGCTCTCGCCGGCCCAGGCCTGTACGGACAGCAGCAGCGGTCCGGCGGCCAGCGAGAGCGCGAGGGCCGCGCCGAGCGGGCGCCTGAGGGAGCGTCTGCGGGGGTGTCCGGGAGGGATCGGTCTCCGTCGGTGTGCGGGTGCCACAGGTCGGTCCTTTCGATCACGTGACATGGCCGTCACATTGTGTGACCGAGAAGGGCGATTGGTGACCCGGCACTCCCGGCATGGACACGTTCGCTCACGGAAGTACCGCAGACGGCCGAGCTGGACGCCCTCGCGGCGGCACGCTGCCCGACAGTGGCCCGGCCGGACTCTGCTCACCGACCTGAACCACCAGGGCCGCGCGTCCGACCACGAGCCGGCGGCCACCGGTGTCCAGCTACTGCGGTCGGCTAGGGCCAATACCGGTGATTTAGGTTGTTTTCCGGCTGGTTGAGGTCGCTCGGGTCGGCCCAACCAGCCGGACCGTTGGGGTGTCGGGTCGCGGTGGGCT
>NZ_JBVHYH010000074.1:0-47500 GCF_055569135.1 Kitasatospora sp. NPDC029367 | reverse complement strand
CGCCCTGACGCAGACCATCAGCTGGCACTGGATCTTCTTCGTCAACGTCCCGATCGGCATCGTGGCCGTACTGGCGGCTCGGCGCGTGCTCACGCCCGAGCAGGGGGTCGGCCTCCGCAGGGGGACCGACGTCGTGGGCGCGCTCCTGGTCACCTCCGCGCTGATGCTCGGCGTCTACACGATCGTCGAGACCGCAGGCCACGGCTGGACCTCCCCGCACACGCTGAGCTTCGGCGCCGTGGCACTCGCCCTGCTCCTGGCGTTCGTCGCCCGCCAGGCGAAGGCTCCCCACCCGCTGCTGCCGCTGCGTGTGTTCCGCTCGCGCAATGTCTCGGGGGCGATGGGCATCCAGGCCCTCATGGTGGCCGGGATGTTCAGTTTCCAGTTCCTGTGCGTCCTCTACCTGCAGAAGGTGCTCGGCTTCGACGAGATGCACACCGGCCTCGGCATCTTCCCGGTCTCGGTCTCGATCGGCGTCCTGTCCCTCGGTCTCTCGCCGAAGCTGATCGCGCGCTTCGGTCCCCGTGCCGTACTCCTTCCGGGGCTCGCGCTGATCGCGGTGGGTCTCGCCACGCTCGGCCGTGTACCGGCGGGCGGGAGCTATGCCGTGGACGTCCTGCCGGCGCTGCTGCCGCTCGGCACCGGCTTCGGCCTCGCGATGCCGGCGCTGGCCACCCTCGCGATGTCAGCAGCCACACCCGAGGACTCGGGGATCGCCTCCGGCATGTTCAACACCATGCAGCAGATCGGCGCCGCCTTCGGCCTCGCGGTCCTCAGCACGCTCGCCAACGCGCATACGGATGCCCTGCTGGGCGAAGGAGCAAGCACCGCCTCGGCACTTACGGGCGGCTACCAGCTCGCCTTCCGTATCGGCTCCTGCCTCGTGGCCGTCTCCCTCCTCCTCGCCGCGGCCCTGCTGCGATCCCCCGCCCCGGCGCAACGTCCGACGGCGGTCGAGGAGACGCCGCTCGCCGAGAACGCCGCTCACTGACCAGGCGGCGACGCCGCCCTGGGCCGCGTCCGCGTGGCCCCGCTACCTTTGGCCGAACCGCCCCCGAAGCCCACGCATCCGGCGACCTATGGGCGGACGCTCCTACCGGAGAAGGGGTCAGTCGGTACGCGCGCGACGGCGGGCGGCGTACGCCCGCCAGGCGCCGACCAGGCTGCCGAGCACCAGCAGGGCGATCACCCCGGCCGAGACCAGGAAGGCCGCCGAGCCGGGCTGGTCCGCGCTGGCGGCGGCGGTCACGTAGACGGCGGTGGTCGGCACCACGCCGATCGCGGTGGCGAGGAGGAACGGGAGGAAGCGGACCCCGGAGAAGGCGGCGCCGTAGTTCCCGGCCTGGAAGGGCAGGCCGGGGAGCAGCCGCAGCACCAGGACGCTGCGGAAACCCTGGTCGGTGAAGCGCTGGTCGAGGGCGCCGAGCACCTTGCCGCGCAGGTACGGCTTGAGGGCCTCCCGGCCCAGGCCCCGGCCGAGGCCGAAGGCCAGGGCGGCGCCCAGGGTGGTGCCGAGCACGGCGAGCAGCACGCCCTGCTGGATGCCCAGCAGCAGGCCGGCCACGGCGTTCAGCGCGGGGCGCGGGACGAAGGCGAGCGTGCCGACGGCGTAGACCAGGGTGAACAGCGGGGCGAACCAGTAGCCGGGCAGCCGGTCCGCCAGGCCGCCGGAGAGCAGGTCCGTCGGGCTCCACAGCAGCAGCGACCCGGCGCACGCCCCCAGCAGGACCACCAGCAGGCCGAACCGCCACCAGGCCGAGCGGCCTGAGGCCCGCTCGGTGGCCTCGGCGCCATCGGCGGGCTCGACCGGTTCGGCGGGAGCGGCGGAGTCAGTGGACGTGGTCAGAGCTGCGGGCACGCGCCGAGCCTAACCGGTCCCCGCCACGGGCCGGCCCGGGGTGCGCGGAGCGGTCCGCCGGTGGATCGGCCCGCCCGGGGCGTACCAGCCCGCCTTCTTCCGCACGGCCGCGCTCGGGTCCCCGGCGCTGGCCGCCGCCAGGGCCTCGGCGGCGCGGGCGTCGGTGTGGACGAACTTGCCGACCAGTTCGGCGGCCCGCGCCCGGACCCGGGGGTCGGGGTCGTCGGCGAGGTGGCGGAGGGCGGGTGCGAGGACCAGGCCCGCGCCCGGTGCGCAGGCGTCGTCCTTGCAGCGGTCGCAGGCCAGGGCGTGGAACGCGGCGATCCTGACCTCGGCGTCCGGGTCGTCGGCCATGGTGATCAGCCGGTCCATGGAGTCGGTGTCGACGAGGTGGTCCAGGAGCCGGCAGCAGCCCTCCCGGACGGCCGCGCGCTCGTCGGCCAGGCCGGCCCGAATGGCATCGAGCGCGTCCGCCCCGCGCCGGAGCAGCTCCTGGTACGCGGCCACGGCGCGCTGTGGATCGCCCAGGCAGGCGACCAGGGCTTCGTTGTCAGTTCTCACGAATCCGAGCACGGCCCCAGTGTCGGCCCGCAAGACCCGCCCGGGCAAAGGGATTTCGCCCCAGGGACGGCAGACCGCCGGGCGCTGGAGTGCGCCCGGCGGTCGGAGGTCGGCCGCATGAGCGGGGAATTCCCTGGGGAATCCCCGTCACAGCGTGGAGAGGTCCTTTCCGGAGGCATTCTCCGACGACCCCGCGGTCACGTTCTCCGCGGCGGAATTCGGCTCGGCCCGGCGCAGGGCGCCGGCGCTCAGGAGGAGGGCGAAGGCGAGCAGGGTGACCAGGCCGAAGGAGACGGTCAGGGAGGTGGCCTGGGCGAGGGCGCCGATGACGGCGGGGGCGATCAGGCCGGAGGTGTAGGTGACGGTGGCGACGCCCGCGATGGCCTGGCTGGGGTTGGTGCCGATCCGACCGGCGGCCGCGAAGGCGAGCGGGACGATCACCGCGACGCCGATGCCGATCAGGGCGAAGCCCGGGACGGCCAGCGCCGGGGTGTCGGCGGCCACCACCAGCACGCCGCCGAGGGTGGCGACGGCCCCGCTCAGGCGGCTGGTGCGGACGGCGCCGAGGCGGCGGACCACCGCGTCGCCGGCCAGCCGGCTGACCGCCATGGTGAACGCGAAGGCGGTGTACGAGGCGGCGGCCACGGTGGCCGAGGCGCCGGTGACGTCCTTGAGGTAGACGCCGCTCCAGTCCATCGAGGCGCCCTCGCCGAACACCGCGCAGAAGCCGACCAGGCCGATCACCAGCGAGCTGCGCGGCGGCAGCGCGAAGCGCGGCGGGGCCTCGGCCTCCGCGGGGGAGCGGAGGTCGGGCAGTCCGCGGCAGACCGGCTGGGCGAGGGCGAGCAGCACCACGGCGGTGACGGCCAGCTGGAGCCGGGCGTCCAGGGCGAGGTGGGCGGCCAGGATGCCGAAGCCGGAGGCCACCAGGCCGCCCGCGCTCCACATCCCGTGCAGTCCGGACATGATCGACCGGCCGAGGCGCTGCTCGATCTCCACGCCCTGGGCGTTCATCGCGACGTCCGCCGTGCCGGCCGTGGCGCCGTACAGCAGCAGCACCGCGCACAGTACGGGCAGCGAGGGGGCGAGCGCGGGCAGGGTGAGGGACAGGCACCAGAGCGAGAGCAGCCCGCGGACCGCTGCCCGGCCGCCGTAGCGGTGGACGACGCGCCCGGCCAGCGGCATCGCGAGGGAGGAGCCGACGGCGGGCATCACCAGGGCGAGGCCGAGCTGCCCGGGGGAGAGGTCCAGGTGGTCCTGGATCCACGGGATGCGGGTGACGAAGGTGCCGCCGACGGCGCCGTGCACGCCGAAGACCAGCGCGATGCTCCGGCGGGCGCGGCGTGGTTCGGCGAGTGGTTCGAGGGGCGTGACGGTCATGCTGCGGTTCCCTCCCGGTCCTGGTGGTCGATAAACTATCAGGAAGGGACCCTGATAGAAACACTCTGGAAGGATGATCCGCCATGACCACCGCGCGTACGGCCACGCCGAGCACCGCCCGGGCGATCAACGACCGGTTGGCGCTCAACCTCCTGCTCGAACAGGGCCCCCTGACCGCGACCGAGCTGCGCGACCTCACCGGCCTCTCCCGGCCGACCGTCGCCGACCTGCTCGACCGCCTCCAGCGCACCGGCCTGGTCGCCGTCGTCGGCGAACGCGGCGAGCAGCGGCGCGGCCCCAACGCGCGGCTCTACGCGCTGGTCACCTCCCGCGCCCACATCGCCGCCTTCGACGTCCGCGAGGGCGGCGTCAGCCTGGTCGTCGCCGACCTCGCCGGGCACACCCTCGGCACCGCCGAGATCCCCGTCGACGGCGACGCGCCCCCGGGCACCGCCGCGGCGATCGTCCGCACCCTGCGGGAGACCGCGCGCGGCGCCGGCGTCGAGCGGCTGCACACCGTCGCCGTCGGTGCCCCCGGCCTGGTCGACCCCGCCACCGGCCGGTTGCACAGCACCGGCCAGCTCCCCCGCTGGCACGCCGAACTCCTCGCCGAGCTACGGGAGTTGCCCGACACCGAGGTGATCCTGGAGAACGAGGTCAACCTGGCCGGCCGGGCCGAGTACCGGGTCGGCGCCGCCCGAGACCGCGACACCTTCGTGCTGATGTGGCTCGGCCACAGCGTCGGCGCCGCCGTCATCCTCGACGGGCGGCTGCGCCGCGGCTTCTCCGGCGGCACCGGCGAGATCTGCTTCCTGCCCGTCCCCGGCGCCACCGGACTGCCCAGCGCCGACAGCTGCGAGGGCGGCTTCCACGGCCTGGTCGGCAGCGCCGCCCTGTGCGCGCTGGCCCGCACCCACGGGCTGTCCGCCGACCCGGCCGACGACGCGGCCGCCGCCGAGGCCGTGGTGCGTGCCGCCCTGGCCGGCGGGGCGGCGGGTGCGGCCTTCCTGGACGAGCTGGCCGAACGGATCGCGCTCGGCGCGGCCAGCGTCTGCGTGGTGCTCGACCCCGGCTGCGTGGTGCTCGGCGGCGAGATCGGCCGGGCCGGCGGCGCCGAACTGGCCGGCCGGGTGGAGCGGTGCCTCGCCGGGCTCTCCCCGCTGCGCACCGAGGTGCGGGCCGGCACGGCGGGCGGCGGTGCCGTGCTCGCCGGGGCGGTGCTCACCGCCGGGGACGCCGTACGGCGGGACCTCTTCGGCGAGGCGTAGCCCTGTTTTCCGTCCGCGTCCCCGGTACGGCAGGATGGCCGCCGGGGGCGCGTAACAATCCACCGGGGGCGCGTACCCCGCCGCTCGAACCACCGTCAGGAGTCGTACATGGGCCAGTCCGAGGTGCCGGTCAACCCGTACCGGATCGGCGAGGCGGCCGCGCTGCTCGGCGTCAGCGCGGACACCATGCGGCGCTGGGTGGATGCCGGGAGGCTCGCCGCGGTGCGGGACGAGCACGGGCACCGGATCATCCCCGGCGCCGAACTCGCCGCCTTCGCCCGGGAGCTGGCCGAGCCGGAGAACGCCGAGGCCGAGGGGCGCCCCTCCTCGGCGCGCAACCGCTTCCCCGGGATCGTCACCGAGGTGCGGCTCGGCGACGTGGCCGCCCAGGTGGAGGTGCAGGCCGGGCCGTTCCGGGTGGTGTCGCTGATCAGCCGGGACTCGGCGGAGGAGCTGAACCTCGTCCCGGGAGCACCCGCGACCGCGGTCATCAAGTCGACCAATGTGATGATCGAACGGCGCTAGCTGCGGTCTGCCGACGAGACCTCGAACCCTCGAATCCTCGAACCCTCCGACTCTCGAACCCTCGGACCCTCGAACGAAAGGCCCGGATGAACCGCCCGAACCTGCCGACCACCCAGGCCGCCGTGCTGGCGATCGAGGCGGTCGCCGCCCGGCACGGCCGCACCGTCCGCGCCCAGCACGACATCGGCAGCGACCGGACCTTCGCCGGGCTGGTCGGCCAGGACGGCGAACCGGGCGCCATCCCGCACGAGGCCCTGCTGGAGTTCGACGGCAGCCCGCGCACCGCCGTGCGGCTGTTCACCCACGACGAGGCCGCCGTCACCGTCGAGGGCATCGCCTTCGACGTCCTGCGCGACAGCGTCCCGGCCTTCCTGAACTCGGTCTGGTCCGGCCTGGTGCACGTCAAGGTCCGCACCTTCCCGCCGTCCAGCACACTGATCGTCACCGTCCCCGGGGAGCCCGGCTACCGCGAGGCCCTCGGCGTCCACGACCTGACCCCCTGGCTTTCTGGAAAGATCCGATGAACATCCCCGCCGCCTCCGCCGCCGTTCCCGCCCCCGCCGACCGCCGGCCGGTGCTCGCCGTCGCCCACCGCGGCGACCCGTACCGCCACCGCGAGAACACCCTGCCCTCGGTGGAGGCCGCACTCGCCGCCGGCGCCGACGCCGTCGAGGTGGACGTCCAGCTCACCCGCGACCGGGTGCCCGTGCTGCTGCACGACACCACCCTGGAACGCCTCTGGGGCGACCCGCGGTCGATCGGCCGGGTCACCACCGAGCAGCTCGCCGAGCTGCGCCAGGGCGACCTCGCCGTCCCCACCCTCGCCGAGGCGATCAAGGCCGTCGCCGCGGCCGACGGCCCCCGACTGCTCATCGACCTCGACGAGCCCGGCCCCGCCGCCGCCACCTGGTCCGTCGTCACCGGACAGGGCGCCGAGGGCCTGGTCGCCTTCTGCGGACCCGCCACCGCGATGCTCGCCGTCCGTGAACTCAGCCCCGACGCCGAGATCGCGCTCACCTGGAAGCAGCCGCGGATGCCCGCCCCCGCCCTCCTGCGCGACCTGCGCCCGCGCTTCCTCAACCCGCCGTTCGGCCTGGTCACCCCCGACTTCGTCTGGGCCGCCGCCGACGAGGGGCTCGCCGTCTCCACCTGGACCGCCGACCTGCGCCGCACCATGCGCCGACTGCGCGACACCGGGGCCGCCTCCATCACCACCAACCGGATCTCCGTGCTGCGCTCGGTCCTGGACGGCCGCCGGTGACGGTGCGCGACCCCCAGGAGCCCGGCCCCCAGGTGCCCGACCCCCAGGCGCCCCGCCCCCGGGTGCTCGGCCCCCGGGCCCTGGGCCGCGCCCTGCTGGCCCGCCAGCACCTGCTCGCCCGCACCGACCGGGCACCCGCCGAGGTCATCCACCACCTCGTCGGACTCCAGGCCCAGGCCGTACCGCAGCCGCCCTACCTCGGGCTGCTCTCCCGGCTCGACGGCTTCACCCCGGACGGGCTGAGCACCCTGCTCGAACAGCGGGCGGCGGTCCGGATCGCGCTCCAGCGCGGCACCATCCACCTGGTCACCGCCCAGGACTGCCTGACCCTGCGCCCGGTGCTCCAGCCCGTCCTCGACCAGGCGCTGCGCACCACCTACGGCCGACGGCTCGCCGGGCTCGACCCGACCGAGCTCGCCGCCGAGGCCCGCACGCTGGTCGAGCAGCAGCCGCGCACCTTCCAGCAGCTCGGCACGCTGCTGGCCGCCACCCGCCCGGACCGCGACCCGGCCGCGCTGGCCCAGGCCGCCCGCTGCCTGCTGCCGCTGGTCCAGGTGCCGCCGCGCGGGCTGTGGGGGCGCAGCGGCCCGGCCGCCCACACCACCGCCGAGGCCTGGCTGGGCCGCCCGCTGGACCCGGCGCCGCCGCCGGCCGGGGCGGACAGGCCGGGCGGCTCGGGCGGCTCGGACGGACTGGACGGCTCGGACGGACCGGACGGGCTGGACGGGTTGGTGCTGCGCTACCTGGCCGCCTTCGGCCCGGCGAGCGCGGCGGACCTGCGGAAGTGGTCCGGCCTCGGCGGCCTCGGCCCGGTGCTGCGGCGGCTCGCGCCGCAGCTGCTCACCTTCCGGGACGAGCAGGACCGGGTGCTGTACGACCTGCCCGGGGCGCCCCGCCCGGACCCGGACGTCCCGGCGCCGGTGCGGCTGGTCGCACCCTTCGACAACCTGCTGCTCTCGCACGCCGACCGGAGCCGGGTGCTGCCGGAGCGGTACAAGGACCGGGTGATGACCCGCAACGGCCTGGTGCTCGGCACCCTGCTGGTGGACGGGCTGGTCGCCGGGACGTGGCGGTACGAGGGGCCGGAGGCGGGCGTGGTGGTCGAGCCGTTCGTCCGGCTGGCGCGGGCGGACCGCGCGGCGGCGGAGGCCGAGGCGGAGCGGGTGCTGGCCTTCGCTGGCGCGGGCGGACGGGTGCGGATCGAGGCGGTCGGCGAGGCGGTCGGCGAGGCGTAGAACGGGCGGATCGTCAGATTCTCTGCTGAGCTGGGTCGGGTCCGGACTCGTCGCCGCCGGACCCGATGACGATCCCGGCGGAGGTGGCCGTGTCCGTGGAGCGCCCGTCCGGTGGCCGGCCGGACCACCGAAGGCCGTACCTGATGCTGCCGCCCGCCGTGCGGCAGGCGGCCGCCTGGTCGGTGGCGGTGATCCTGCTGATCACCGTGGGCTCGCTGGTGGTGTTCGCGCTGGTCGAGCTGCGGGCCGCGACCGTGCCGTTCGTCCTGGCACTGTTGGGGGCCTCGCTGCTGTACCCGGTGGTGCCCTGGATGGTCCGGCGGGGCGTCGGTCGGAGCCTGGCGGCCGGGCTGACCTGCGCGCTGCTGGTCGCGGCGGTGGCCGGGGTGATCGTCCTGCTGGTCAACTCCCTGGTGCACAGCGCCCCGCAGATCGCCGGCTCGCTCCCGGCGGCCGGCCGGCGGCTGGCCGAGTGGCTGGGGCCGTTCGGGGCGAAGGTCGAGCACGCGCTGGCCAACGCCAAGGGTGAGACCAACTCGCTGGTCTCGACGCTGACCAACGGCGTGCTGTCCGGCCTCGGCCTGCTCACCCAGTTGATCACCGGCGCGGTGCTGGCCCTGGCCCTGGTGTTCTTCTTCCTGCGGGACGGCCACCGCACCGGCGACAGCATCCGCGCCCACCTGCCCGGGCGCGGCGCCGAGACGGTGGTGGCCTGCGCCGAGCGGGCCTTCGAGGCGATGGCCGGCTTCATGCGCGGCACCACCCTGATCGCCCTGATCGACGCGGGCTTCATCACTATCGGCCTGCTCGCCCTGGGCGTCCCCGGCGCCCCGGGCCTGGGCGCGCTGGTCTTCATGGGGGCGTACATCCCCTTCGTGGGCGCCTTCCTGTCCGGCACCGTCGCGGTGCTGGTGGCCCTCGCCGACGGTGGCCTGGGCACGGCGCTGTGGGCGCTCGGGGTGGTGCTAACGGTGCAGCTGATCGAGGGCAACATCCTGCAGCCGGTCATCCAGAGCCGGACGGTCGAGCTGCACCCGGCGACCATCATGGTCGCCGTGGTGGCCGGCTCCGGCATCGCGGGCATCATCGGCGCCCTGCTGGCGGTGCCGGTCTGCGCGGCCGGGATGGGCGTGATCTCGGTGCTACGGGGGCTGGGCACCGACGCCGAGTGAAGTCGGTTGCCCGGGGCGGGGCGGGCGTGCGATCATCACTAACGCGACGCCAGTCGCGATAGTTCGAGAGGGGTACGGGTGGAACTGATCGACGTGGCCGAGGCGGGCGACGGGCCGTACGGGATCACGGTGGGGCCCGACGGCGGCGTGTGGTTCACGCTCGTCCACGCCGGGGAGATCGGGCGGCTGGCACCGGACGGCTCGGTGCGGCGGTTCGGGCTCGGCGCGCCCCGGTGCGGGCCTTCGGTGATCACCGCAGGTCCGGACGGCGCGCTCTGGTACGCCGAGATGAACGTCGGCCGGATCGGACGGATCACGGTGGACGGCGAGGTCTCCTCCTTCGCGCTGTCGGCGATGAACGTCGGGCCGGGCGGGATCGTCGCCGGGCCGGACGGGGCGCTCTGGTTCACCGAGGTCAACGCCGACGTGGTCGGACGGATCACCGTGGACGGGGAGGTGACGGAGTACCCGCTGCCCGTGGAGGGGGCGTTCCCGGCGCACATCACCGCCGGGCCGGACGGCGCGCTGTGGTGCGCGCTCAACCAGGCCGACGCGATCGCCCGGGTGAGCACCGACGGCGCGGTGACCGTCCACCGGCTGCCCACCGCCGGCACCGCACCGGTCGGGATCACCGCCGGCCCGGACGGCGCGCTCTGGTACGTCGGGATCGGCGGCGGGCTGGTCGGGCGGATCACCGTGGACGGGGAGGTGACGGAGTACCCGCTGGCCGACCGGGACGCCAGGCCGCACGCGATCACCGCCGGCCCGGACGGGCGGCTCTGGTTCACCGAGTGGGCCGCCGGCCGGATCGGCGTGCTCACCCCCGACGGGCGGCTCGACGGGTACCCGATCCCCGGTCGGCGCGCGGAGCCGCACGGGATCACCGTCGGCCCGGACGGCGCGGTGTACACGGCGCTGGAGCGCGGACAGCTCGCCCGGCTGACGGGCTGACGGGCTGACGGGCTGACGGGCTGCGGGGCTCGCGTGTTGACGGGCTGAACCTGGCCGGGGCCTGGGCGCCGGTCCCGGTTGGAAGGTCCCGGTCCCGGCCGGGAACTCGGGCCCAGCGGCCCCGGGCGGATGGGCCCAACGGCCCTGGGGTGCACGGGTCGTGCGTTCGGATCATGGATCGCCATCCATTCGCACGACGTCCCGAAGGAGCGCGTCCTTGAGCGCCACCCAGGCAACGGGCGACCCGTCCCCACCGCCAACGCCCGTGTCGGCAGGGCCGGTTCGGCCCCGCCGGCCCGGCTCGGCCGTGATCAGGCTGCTGACCACCACCGACCACAAGACGATCGGCACCATGTACCTGGTGTCCTCGTTCGCGTTCTTCCTGATCGGCGGCATCCTCGCGCTGGTCATGCGCGCCGAACTCGCCCGGCCCGGCACGCAGATCCTCTCCAACGAGCAGTTCAACCAGGCCTTCACCATGCACGGCTCGGTGATGCTGCTGCTGTTCGCGATGCCACTGTTCACCGGCTTCGCGAACTGGATCACGCCGCTGCAACTCGGCGCCCCCGACGTGGCGTTCCCGCGCCTGAACATGCTCTCCTACTGGCTGTTCGTGTTCGGCTCGCTGATCGCCGCCGCGGGCTTCGCCACCCCGCAGGGGGCCGCGGACTTCGGCTGGTTCCTCTACGCGCCGCTCTCCGACGCCGTCCACTCGCCGGGCGTCGGCTCCGACATGTGGATCATGGGCGTGACGCTGTCCGGCTTCGGCAGCATCTTCGGCGCGGTCAACTTCATCACCACGATCATCTGCATGCGCGCGCCCGGCCTGACCATGTTCCGGATGTCCATCTTCTGCTGGAACGTGCTGCTCACCTCGGTGCTGGTGCTGCTGGTCTTCCCGGTGCTGGCCGCCGCACTGCTCGCGCTGGAGTGCGACCGCAGGTTCGGCTCGCACGTCTTCGACCCCGCCAACGGCGGGGCGATGCTCTGGCAACACCTGTTCTGGTTCTTCGGGCATCCCGAGGTGTACATCCTGGCGCTGCCCTTCTTCGGGATCGTCTCCGAGGTCATCCCGGTGTTCAGCCGCAAGCCGATGTTCGGCTACGCCGGCCTGATCGCCGCCACGGTGGCCATCGCCGGGCTCTCGGTGACGGTCTGGGCGCACCACATGTACGTGACCGGGCAGGTGCTGCTGCCCTTCTTCTCCTTCATGACCTTCCTGATCGCGGTGCCGACCGGCGTCAAGTTCTTCAACTGGGTCGGCACCATGTGGAAGGGCTCGCTGAGCTTCGAGACGCCGATGCTCTGGACGGTCGGCTTCCTGGTCACCTTCCTGTTCGGCGGGCTGACGGGCGTGCTGCTCGCCGCGCCGCCGATCGACTTCCACGTCTCCGACTCGTACTTCGTCGTCGCCCACTTCCACTACACGCTGTTCGGCACGGTGGTGTACGCGATGTTCGCCGGCTTCCACTTCTGGTGGCCGAAGATGACGGGCCGGAAGCTCGACGAGCGGCTCGGCCGGATCACCTTCTGGACGCTCACCGTCGGCTTCCACACGACCTTCCTGGTGCAGCACTGGCTCGGCGCCCAGGGCATGCCGCGCCGCTACGCCGACTACCTGGCCTCGGACGGGTTCACCACCCTGAACACCGTCTCGACCATCGGGTCGTTCCTGCTCGGCCTGTCGATCCTGCCGTTCCTCTACAACGTCTGGAAGACCGCCAAGTACGGCGAGAAGGTCAGCTCGGACGACCCCTGGGGCTGGGGCCGCTCGCTGGAGTGGGCGACCTCCTGCCCGCCGCCCCGGCACAACTTCGTCAAGCTGCCCCGGATCCGCTCCGAATCCCCGGCCTTCGACCTCCACCACCCGGACATCGCGGCCCGGGACGTGCTGGTGCACACCGGGAAGCCGGCGTCGTACCTGGGCGACGTGGAGCCGGTGAAGTACGACCGGCCGCTGAGCCGGGCGGAACGGGCCCGGGCCTCGTCCGCCGACGGCTGAGGCCCCGCTCCCCCGAACGCCGTTCCCGCCCGCGCCGCTGCCCCCGGGCGGGCGGGGGCGGCACCCACTCCCCATCAGCCCCGTTACTCCTTGTGCGACACCGGAAGGCCGGCCCATGACCCACACCGTCCTCGTCATCGGCACCGCCGCGCTCACCGCGAGCGGCTGCGTCTGGTACCTGCCCGCCATCGCCGACCTCCAGGCCGGGGCCGACCGGCCCCGCTCCACCCGGACCGCGGCGGCGGCCTGCGTGCTCTGGTGGGCCGCGCTCGCGCTGGCCGGCGGGCTGCTGCTCGCCTGGCCGGACTGGCGCCCCGCCGCGCAGGTGGCCCTCGCCGGGCTGGCCGGCGGCACGGCCCTACGGGTGCGGGCGCGGTGGGACCGGCGCGGGGAGCGGCGGGAGAGCGCGGCCCGCTGGGCCGCGCTCGACTGCGGGCCGGCGCCGCGGAGCGGGCGGACGGCGGCCGTCGTCCTGGCGGGCTGGCTGCTGGTGGGCGCCGCCGTGGCCGTGCTGGGCGCGGTGGCGATCCTGTTCACCGACGGCGGCGGCTCAGCCGCGAAGGCGGCCCTGGCGGCGGTCGGCGGGGCGGGCGTGGCGCTGGCCTTCCTGCTGGCGGGCCTGGGGAACGTCCGGCGCCGGGAGCGCTGAACGGCCGCCCGCCGGTGGCTCGTTCACGTCGGGGTCGAGGTCCGGGGCGACGAGGCCGGGGCGGCGACGAGGCCGGGGCGGCGACCGGGACGCCGGGCGAATGGGGTCCTTGGGCCCTGGGCCGCCAGGGGGTGGCGGGGGATGATGCGGTGGACCCCGCCGGGAGTGTGCGGGGGTGACGAAGGTGGAAGCACGTGATGGCGACCGAGGCGGAGGGCGTCGGGGCTTCGGCGCCGGTCCGGGTGTTCCTGCTGGACGACCACGAGGTGGTGCGCCGCGGGGTGCACGACCTGCTGGACGGCGAGCCGGACCTGGAGGTGGTCGGGGAGGCCGCGACGGCCGAGCAGGCCCTGGTGCGGGTGCCGGCGCTGCGGCCCGACGTGGCGGTGCTGGACGTCCGGCTGGGGGACGGCGACGGGGTCTCCGTCTGCCGTGAACTGCGGTCCCGGATGCCCGACCTGGCCTGTCTGATGCTGACCTCCTTCGACGACGAGGAGGCGCTGCTGGACGCCGTGATGGCGGGGGCCGCCGGGTACGTGTTGAAGCAGATCAGCGGTACCGACCTGGTCGCCGCCGTCCGTACCGTGGCCTCCGGGCGGTCGATGCTCGACCCCGGCGCGGCGACCCGGCTGCTGAACCGGCTGCGCAGCGACGCCGAGCCCGCCCGGCCGGTGACCGCCGGGCCGGGGCTGACGGCGCGCGAGCAGGAGGTGCTGGCGCTGATCGGCGAGGGCCTGACCAACCGGCAGATCGGTGAGCGGCTCTACCTCGCGGAGAAGACGGTGAAGAACCACGTGTCCCGGCTGCTGGCCAAGCTCGGGGTGGAGCGGCGGGTGCAGGCGGCGCTGATCGCCACCGAGCTGCGGCAGCCGGCCGCCGCCCGGTCGTCGCCGACGCCCTTGCGGCCGTCCCTCCGCTGACCTTCCGCTGGCCTGCCGGCCGGCGCCCGGCGGCGTGCTGGTCCGGGCGCCCGGGAGTTCAGACGTAGTCGGGCAGGTCGAAGGCGGTGGCGGCCCGGAAGACCGCGTCCAGCTCGGGGCCGGGCCGGTCGAAGCCGGTCACACCGTCGGCGTCGGCTGCGGCGCCGTCCCCGTAGTGGTCGCGGGTCAGGTCGAGGATGGCCTGGTTGGCCGCGACGTGGCCGCGCAGCCGCTGCTCGTAGGCGGGGAAGGCGGTGCGGTGGTCGCCGTCGGCGGCGTGCAGTTCCCCGGCCAGGACGTAGGCGGCGGTCAGCGCCACGCTGGTGCCCTGGCCGGTGAACGGGGAGCAGCAGTACCCGGCGTCGCCGAGCAGCGCGACCCGGTCCTGGGACCAGCGGTCCATCCGGATCTGGGCCACGACGTCGTAGTGGAAGGCCTCGGTCTCCCACATTCCGGCCAGGAAGCGCGGCACCTCCCAGCGCAGGTGGGCGGCGCGCTCGGCGATCAGCTTGCGCTGCTCGGCGCGGTCGCGCGGCAGCATCCGGTCGAGCGGCTCGTCGGTGGCGAAGTCGACGAAGACCCGCAGTTCGGCGTTGTCGCGGACGGTCATCACCAGGCAGCCCCAGCCGTCCTCGGCCTGGTGGACGACCTCCCAGCGGTCGAGGCCGAGGTGGTTGGGGACGCTCCAGCCGGCCACGTAGCAGCCGACGGGGTGCAGGTAGTCGCGCTCCGGGCCGAAGACCAGGCGGCGGGTGTTGGAGTGCAGGCCGTCGGCGCCGACGACCAGGTCGAAGGACCGCTCCTCGCCGTCGCGGAAGCGGACCTGGACGCCCTCGCCGTGCTGGACCAGGGTGTCGATGGTGTCGTCGAAGCGGTACTCGACGCCCGGCCCGGTGGCACCGGCGATCAGCTCCGCCAGTTCGTCGCGCAGGATCTCCACGTCGGGGCCGCCGACCGGGCCGCCGGTGACCGTCCACTCGGTGGTGCGGCGCAGCTCGCGGCCGTCCCCGTCGACCAGGGACATGCCGCGCAGGCCGGTCCGGCGGGCCCGGACCTCCGCGAGCAGGCCCATCCGGTCGACGACCTCCAGGGCGTTGCCGCGGATGTCCACGGCCTGGCCGCCGCCGCGCAGGGCGGGGGCGCGCTCCACGACGGTGACGCGGAAGCCGTAGCGCTGGAGCCAGTAGGCGAGTGCGGTGCCGGCGATGCCGGCGCCGGAGACCAGGACCGAGGCGCGGGGTTCGGTTGCGCCGGGATGCGCCGGGGTGGTGTGCGGAAGGGGGGTGGTCGTTACGGTCGTCGTCACGGTGAGCCTCCGGTGGGTTCGGTGCTGCTGTCGACGACCAGACTGCGCGGCGCCACCCACAGGACACGGACAGACCGCTGACAGCACCGGCGGCCCACCGGCGGTCCACCGGCAGGGCACCGGCGGGCCGCCGACAGGGTGCTGACAGCGCGTCGCCTGCCCCCGCTGATCCCGCTGCTCCCGCTACTTCTGCGGCCGCTCGTCCAGGACCTGCTGGAGCTTGCCGGTCCGCGGGTTGGTGACCAGCTCCGAGCGCGGCACCCACTCCACCGTGAGGGGGTGGATGCTGCCGAGGGCGACCTCGGAGGGGTAGAGCGGCAGGGCCCGGTGCACGGCGTCGACCAGCCGGTCGGCGAGGTCGGCGGGCGGCGGCTGGCCGATGTGGCCCAGCCGCAGGATGACCCCGTCGCGGCCGTCCCAACGGCGCTGCACCAGCTGCATCCCGGCGATGTGCCGGTCCGGGTCGGCGGCGACCAGTACGCTGCGGATCTCCTCGGTGGGCAGGGTGACGGTGCCCACCCGGGCGCCCTCGGTGGTGCGGCCGAGCAGGCGGAAGCGGCGGCACTCGCCGTCGACCCAGGCGGCGCGGTCGCCGGTGGGGTAGCGCAGGATCGGCATCAGGGTGCGGAACAGGTTGGTGACCACGACGCGGCCGGGCGTGCCGGGGGCGGTGACGGGCTCGCCGGTGACCTCGTCGAGCAGCTCGACCACCGTTCGGTCGGCGAAGGCCTCGTGCACCCGGACGTCGTCGCCGGGGACGGGCGCGCCGACCAGCCCGGCGTCGTTGGAGGCGTAACCGACCGAGGCGACGGCCGCGTTGGGGAAGGCCCGGGCGAGCAGCGGGCGCAGGTCGGCGAAGAGCAGGTCGCCGCCGAACAGCAGCAGTTCGACGCCGTCGGCGCGTTCGCCGCGGGCGACCAGGTACTCGGCCACGGCGCTGAGCTTCATCGGCTCGCCGGCCAGGACGTGCACGCCGAAGCCGGTGACCAGGTCGGCGATGTAGCCGTCCGGGGCGGCGCCGCCGACGCCGAGGCGCACGTTGTCGACCGGCGCGTGGTGCAGGGCGTTCTCGATGTAGAGGAAGCCGCCGTAGAGCTCGCCGGCGGTGAAGAGGTTGGCCACCCGGTGGCCGGGCCGCAGGCCGGCCCGCACCAGGCCGGCGCCGAAGGCGGTGACCGAGTCGGCGTGTTCGGTGCGGGTCCAGGGCGAGAACTTGGGGACGCCGGTGGTGCCGCCGGTCTTGTAGACCCCGGCGTCGGTGAGCGGGCCGGTCAGCACGCGGTTGTTCGGCCAGGTGTTGGCGGCCCAGAAGGCGGTCTGGTCGATCACCGGGAGCTGGTCGAGCCGGTCGGCCGCCTCGGGCAGCTCGCGGTAGAGCTCGGCGTAGAAGGGCGAGTTGGCGCGGGCGAAGCGGATCAGCTCGGCCAGGGGTTTGGCGGGCATGGCGGGACTCCGTGGGTCTGGAAGCGGGCAGCGGGCAGCGGGCGGGGGCTCAGGCGGTGGTGTCCGGGGGCCGTCCGAGCCAGCCGCGGGCGAGGGCCTGGACGGTGGAGCCGTCCGGGTCGGCGAGCTTGGCGGCCAGGTAGTCGGCGGCCCAGGCGTTGGCGGGCACCCGGAAGGGCGGCCGTGGCTCGCGCAGGGTGCGGAGCACGACCTCGGCGACCTCCCGGGCGGGCTGGCCGGCCGACTCCCAGCCCGCGCCGCCGACCCAGTCGAGGTAGTCGGCGAAGGTGTCCGCGTACGGGCCGGAGGCGGCGTGCAGGGTGGCCCGGTTGACGTCGGGGAAGACGCCGAACCCGGTGTCCGGGACGAAGCCCGGCACCACCACCGAGACCCGGACGCCGTGCGCCGCCGCGACCGGGGCGAGCGCCTCCATGAAGCCCTCGACGGCGAACTTCGCCGCGCAGTACGCCTCGTTGAAGGGCTGGCCGACCACGCCGTGCACGCTGCCGACGGTGACCAGGCGGCCGCCGGCGGCGCGCAGCAGCGGCAGCGCGGCCCGGCTGACGGTGGCGACGCCGAAGAAGTTGACGTCCAGGTTGGCGCGCAGCGCCGCGTCGGTGGACATCTCCAGGGTGGGGTCGGAGTTGGAGACGCCCGCGTTGTTGACGACGGCGTCGAGCCGCCCGTACCGCCGGTGCACGGCGGCCAGGCAGTCGGTGACCGAACCGGGGTCGGTGACGTCCAGCCGCTGGACGTCCAGGGTGACCTTGGCGGCCTCGGCGGCGGCCCGCAGCGGCCCGGCGCGCTCGGGTGCGCGCAGGGTCGCGACGGTGGTGTAGCCGGCCCGGGCGGCGGCGAGGGCGGTGGCCAGGCCGATGCCGGAGGAGGTGCCGGTGATCAGCAGGACCCGGCCGGCGGGGTCCACGGCCTCGGGCCCGTTCACGCGGCGCCCTCCGCCGCCGTGGTCCTGGCGACCGCCGCAGCGCCCTCCGCCTCGGACTTCGCGCGCTCGGCGGCGTCCAGCAGCGGCTGGAGGCCGAGCGCGGGGACGAAGGAGCAGGCCGCCAGCAGGGTGCCGCCGGCCATGGTGAGGCGGGCGGCGTCCAGCACGCCGAGCGGTCCGGTGAGCAGCGAGACGGCAAGGCCGCCGACCAGCGCGGCGAGCGGGATGACGCCCCAGGTGACGGTCCGGAAGGCGGCGTGCATCACGCCCTGGTTGCGCGCGGACATCCGGGACTGCCGGGCGGGGGCGCTGCACACGTTGATGCAGGACATGAAGAAGCCGTAGCAGCCCATGGTCACGGCGATCACCGGGCCGGGCGGCAGCGTGGGCGCGGCGAGCACGCCGAGGCCGACCAGGCAGTGCAGCAGCAGCGACCAGGCCATCGTCCGGCCGAGGCCGAACCGCCGGGAGAGCCGGGGCGCGACCACGGCCCCGAGCAGGGCGCCGAGCGCCGCGACCGACATGGCCGCGCCGAAGACGCCGACCTGGACGCCCAGGCCGCGGTAGGCGAGGACGGGCAGCACGGTGACGTACACCGGTCCGCCGCAGTTGAGCAGCACGGCCGCCAGCACCACCCGGCGCAGCACCGGGTCGGCCCAGTTGAGCCGGAAGCCGCGGGTCAGCCGCTCCCGGATCGAGCCCTCCTCGACGGTCCGCTCGCCCCACGGGCGCATCCGGCGGAAGCAGGCCGCCGAGACCAGGTAGCTGGCCGCGTCGACCAGCAGGGCGGCCACGCCGAGGGCGCTGTAGAGGGCGGCGGCGATGGACGGCCCGGCGACCTCGGCGACCGAACCGCTGCCCTCCAGCCGGGAGTAGGCGCGGACCATGCCGTCCTCGGGGACGACGGCGGGCACGGCGACCAGGTAGCCGACGTTGAAGAAGATGGTCGCGCCGCTGACGACGGCCACGCAGGCGAACAGCAGCGGGGTGGAGAGCGCGTCCAGGGCGTGGGCGAGCGGGATCGCGGCGACGGCGGCCAGCCGGACCAGGTCGCAGACGAGCATGGTGCGGCGCTTGTCCCAGCGGTCGACCAGCACCCCGGCGACCGGTCCGAGCAGCGGGATGCCGAGGTACTGGGCCATCGCCACCACGCCGACCTGGAGGGCGGAGGCGTGCAGCACGAAGATCATCAGGGTCGGGACGACGAAGACGGTGACCTTGTCGCCGACCAGGCTGACGCTCTGTCCGGCCCAGAACAGGGCGAAGCCGCGCCCGAGCGGCGTGGGCCGGCCCGACTGCTCCGGCCGGGCCCGGGCGGTGTCGGCCGTCAAGACTCCTCCCGGACGACCAGGGCGGCGGTCTTGCCGGTGCGGCCGTTGCAGACCAGTTCGTCCACCGGGCGCACCCGGAAGGAGCCGGGGTCGTGCTGGAAGGCGGTGCCGAGGGTGATGGTGGCGGTGAACAGCTCGGTGCGGAGCCGTTCGACGTCCGGGGCGGGGGCCGGGCCGGCGGGCACCACCAGGAGTTCCACGCCGGTCGCCCGGCCGCCGCGCTCGGTGAGCACCACCTGGGCGCGGGCCACGCCCGGGGTGCGCTCCGCCCGGGCGACCAGCTCGTCCACGTCCAGCCCGAGGCCGCGGACCTGGACGACGCTGTCGCGCCGGCCCAGGACGCGCATGGCGGGCCCCGGGCGCCCGCACGGACAGCCGGTCAACTCGCCCGCGTCGCCGGTGCGGTAGCGCAGCACCGGGTTGAGCATGGCGGGGTCGAGGGTGGTGAAGTCCAGCAGCCCGTCGTCGGCGGTGTGCACCAGTTGGTGCGGCAGCGGGTGGAAGACGTCGGCCCGGCACTCCGGGGTGTTGGTGCCCACCACCCAGGTCTCGGTGCTGCCGAACATGCCCCAGCGGCGGGCCCCGGGGGCCACCTCGGCCAGGTCGTCGTCCAGTTGCGGCTGCCAGGCCTCGCCGAGCCAGAGCACCTTGCGCAGCGAGGGCAGCCGGATCCCGGCGGCCCGGGCGTGGGCGAACCAGAGCCGCAGCACGCTGGGGGTGCCGCCGATGGCGGTGACCCGCCGGGCGGCCAGGAACTCCAGCCAGGCGCCGTACTCGTCCTTGGTGACCGAGCCGAGGGCGATGATCCGGCAGCCGGAGAGGTCGGCGAGGGCGGCGGCGAGGAAGTGCGCGCCCCACATCCGGCCGGCGCCCCAGGCGTTGACGAAGACGTCGGTGCGGTCGAGCGGCTGCCAGTGGGCGTGCACGCCGGCCATGTAGAAGCCGGTGGGGGCGTAGCCGATCTTCGGGGCGCCGGTGCTGCCGCCGCTCTGGAACAGCCAGGTGGCGGACCCTTCGGCGGCCGGTTCCAGGTGGGCCAGGGCGGTGTTGAGGTCGTCCCGGGCCAGTGGGGGGAGTTGGGCGAGCCGGTCGAGCGAGTCGGCGTCCAGGTGCCGCGGGTAGCGCCCGGCCAGGGCGGGGACGGCGCGCAGCCGGTCGAGGGTGCGCCGGGCCACGTGCAGCCGGGGCGCGGCGGCCTCGGGGGACAGCGAGAAGGCGGTCATCTGGGGTCCGTCCGGAGGGCAGGGGCGGGGGCGGGGGCGGCGGGGACGAGAACGGGCGAGGCGGCGGTACGGGGGGCGGGAGCGGCGCGAGGGACGGCGTCGAGGGTGAGCGGGCGGGCGCCGTCGGCGAGCCAGCTGGCGTGGCCGTCCCGGTAGGCGGCGAACCGGGCGCGGGTGACGTCCCGTTGCAGGGTGCGGTGCGGGTCGGTGCGGTCCGGAGCGATCACGCCGTCCGGCTCCAGCTCGGAGAACCAGTACCGCTCGCCGTCGTACAGGAAGTCGACGCAGAAGAACGGGATCGGCAGCCGCTCGGCGAACCAGGTGGTGGCGGCGGCGAGTTCGGGCGGCACCGGGGGGAACTCCATGGCTCCGCCGCGGCTGGCGTTGGCGACCGGGGAGCCGGGCTCGGGGGTGCGCTTCATCACCGCGTACGGCCGGCCGTCGACCACGTACACCCGGTAGTCGATGGTGCCGTCGCCCAGGTAGGGCTGGATCACCAGGGTGGTGTCGCCGCCCTGGGCGAGGCTGGCCAGACCGCGGACCTCCTCGGGATTGCGGGCCAGGTTGATCCCGCCGCCGCCGCACCAGCCGGCCGGTTTGACGATGGCCGGGTAGGTCATCCGCCCGAGTGCGACCTCGTAGCCGTACTTGGCGGTGTCCCGCCCGGTGCCGATCCGCACGGTCGGGATGGTCGGCACGGGGGAGTCGGCCAGGAACAGCAGGGTGGCCAGCTTGTCGTTGCCGATCAGCGACACCTGCGGGGGGAACGGCAGGTAGAAGCCGGCCTGTTCGAGCACCGCGTAGAGCGCGTACTGGTTGAAGACGTCCATCGACTGGTACGGCAGCGAGTAGAGCGCGGTGATGAAGAGGGTGTCCTCGGGGGTCACCAACTCGTCGTCGACGTACACCCGGGGGCGGCCGGGGCCGGTGGCGTCCACGCTGACGGCGTCCGGGGCGTGCCTGGTCCAGCGCAGGCCGAGGTCGGCGGCGCTCTCGGCGTAGAGGTCCCAGAAGAAGCCGTGCCACATCTCGGCCATCCGGGAGGACTCCCGGTCGGGGAAGATCCAGCACAGCCGGCGCAGCGGGCCGGCCGGGGCGGGGGTGGTCATCGGCCGCTCGCGGGCGGCGAGGTGGGCGATGGGACTCTGGTCGCTCATGGCGGTCTCCGGACGTGGGGTGCCGGGCGCGCGGCCCGGTGGGCGGGCGCCTGGGCGTGGTGAGGGGGTGGTGCGGGGTGTGTGCTGAGGAATGTGCGGCCGGGCCGTGGTGGGAGCGTGACGCGGGTCTCAGTGCGAGGACCTCGGCGGCGAGGGCCTCGGCGCCGTCAACTCGCCGTCCAGGAACGGAATGTCGAGCACGGTGGTCCGCTCGCGTCCGACCGGTTGGAGAACCGGGGGAAGGGGGAAGGAGCCGCTGTGGGCGTCCTCGTCATTGGCAAGTCAGGACGGGTTTCGGCTGCCCGGTCGAACCCGACCTGAGGAGAATGCGGGCCGGTTGTTCCGGCGCCACCGTGGACGGGTGCGCCGGGGGCCCGGGGATATTCGGAGGTTCTGCGGTCGGCTTCGGTAACTCCACTAATCGGATTGCGAGTTGGAGGCGGTCGCCGGTTCTTCCGGAGGCCGCGCCGGGGTACGGTCCCGGGTGCGTGGCCAGGGCGTTCGCCGACTCCGGGAGTTGGCTGTGAGTCAGGGCGGGTCCGCGGTGGACGGTCGCCGGACGGCGGGGATTTCGACGTGCGATATCTCTGAGGACGTCAAGTAGGTCGGGTGCGACCCGGGGTAAATCGTGGATATTTGACATGCCCGCCCCAAATGCGCTGAGAACTGCTCATCCGTGCTCGGCGAACGGCGACTCTACCTTCGAACATGCGTGGCGACAATGGATGTTGAGGGTGTTCTTCCAAGGCCTCGTGGTGAAACTGTGAACTGCTCCCGACCGGGGGCAATCGTTCGGGCAGGGACGGTGCTCGCCTGCCACGCCGAGGCGCCCGCCGCCCGTCACGTTCGTCCCGCTCAGTGCGGGTCGCCCGCGATCCGCCCGGCCAAGGCCCGTACGGTGGGCGGCAGTTCGCGCAGCCGCAGGGCGAGCAGCGGCAGCGCCAGGCCCAGGTACACCCAGCTGAGGACCAGTCGGGAGGACTCGCCGGGCAGGGCGAACTGGACGGCGAACAGCACCAGCAGCAGGGCGGCCTTCCAGGGCAGGAACCGCAGGTCGAGGAGGAGGACGACGGCGAGGACGGTCTGGGCGGCGGTCAGCAGTACCTCGTCCACCTGGCGTTCGACCAGGGGGAGCGAGGCCGGTCCGCCGCCCAGCAGGTGGGCCAGCGGCAGGCAGCCGATCAGCAGGGTCCACTGGTTGACCTTGCTGGAGAGCAGCGCGCCCAGGCCGTCGTCGCCGCGCAGCCGCCAGGCGAACACCACGGCGACGATCAGCTCGGGGGCCTCGGAGGCCAGCGGGGCGAGCCACTGCACCAGCAGGAAGCGGTCGATGCCCAGCGAGGAGCCGGCGTCCACCAGCGAGGTGGCGAAGGGCTCGGCGCAGGCGAAGACCACGGCCGCGGCCGCCAGGAACACCAGCACGGTGACGGGCCGTCGGCGGGCCCTCGGCAGCAGGGCCAGCCGGGCCGGGACACCGACGAGCTCCTCCTCGTCGGTCTCGCTGCAGCGGCTGATCCGGAACAGGTAGTAGGCGTACCAGGCGATCAGCACCACCGCGAGCAGCCAGGAGATCCGCCGCGTCGCCGGCATCACGAAGGCCACCAGTGCGGCGGCCCCCAGGAACGCGGTGTCGATCCGGCGGTGCTCGCGCAGCACGATCCCGGGGGCGACGCCGCGGCGCCGGGCGGCCAGGTACGCGGCCAGGGCGACCAGCGGCCAGCCGACGCCGACCAGCAGCCGGTTGGCGCCGGTCATGTTGGCGGCCGCGTAGGCGGCGTACTCGGGGCGGGTGCCAGCCGTGTAGGCGCACCAGAGGTCGACGGCGTACTCGGGCAGCACCGCGATGAAGGCCAGCAGGGCGAGCGCCAGCGGCCCGGAGATGTCCGCCCGGGCGGTCTCCGCCGCCCACATCAGCAGCAGCGCCGCCGACAGCACCCCGAGGCCGAACAGCAGCATGGCCGGCACCGGCGAGGGGTGGATCCCGGCCAGCCGCAGCACCACCGCGGGCAGCGCGCCGGCCGCGGCCGCGGCGAGCCGCAGGGCCGTCACCGACCCGCTGGGCGGCGGCGCGGACGGCACCTCGGCGGTGCCCGGGGGCGGGGTGGCGGTCGCGGGTGACTCGTGGGCCATCGGCCGTCCTCGTGCTCGACGCTCGGCGGGGCGCACGGCGGGGGCTCGGCGCAACGCTCGGGGGACGCGAAGCAGGCTAGGGGTGCCCCGGGGCGACGCAGCTGCTCCGGGGTTGGGCCGCGGCGGAGTTCCCCCGTACGGCGGCGGGCCTGCCCGGATACGGGAGCGGCGGGTACGGGAGCGCCGGGTGCGGGCACCGCCGGTCAGGACCCGAGCGGGGCCTCCCACACCAGCCGGGTGCCGCCGCCCGCGTCGTCCGCCGGGCCGTGGGTGAAGGCCCCGCCGACCCGCTCGGCGCGTTCGGCGAGGTTGCGCAGCCCGCTGCGCCGGCCGCCCTCGGGGATGCCCGTGCCGTCGTCCGTGACGGTGAGCACCACCCGCCCGGCCAGGGCCCGAAGGGTGACCTCGACCCGGCCGGCCCGGGCGTGCCGGGCGGCGTTGCTGAGCGCCTCCGCCAGCACGGCGACCACGTGCTCGGCCAGCTCCTGCGGGACGTCGGTGTCCAGCAGCCCCTCCAGGCTGAGCCGGGGTGCGAAGCCGAGCGGCCCCTGGGCCTCGGTGACCACCCGGGTGGCGCGGGCGCGCAGGCCGCGGTCGGGTTCGCTGTGGGCGCGCAGGCCGAAGATGGTCGAACGGATGATCTTGATGGTCTCGTCCAGGTCCGCCACCGCCCGGGCGACCCGGTCGGCGGCGGCCGGGCTCTCGATCAGCCGGGTCGCGCTCTGCAGGGTCATCCCGGTGGCGAAGAGCCGCTGGATGGCCAGGTCGTGCAGGTCCCGGGCGATCCGGTCGCGGTCCTCCAGCAGGTTCAACTGCTCGGCGTCGCGCCGCCGTTCGGCCAGCTCCAGGGCGAGCGCCGCCTGGTCGGCGAAGCCCAGCAGCGGGCCGGTCTCCTCCGGCCCGAAGGCGGGTCGCCCCTGCGCCCGGGCCAACAGCAGCACGCCCCGCCCGTACCCGGGGCCGGTGCCCAGTGGCACCGCGACGGCCGGGCCCAGCCCGTCGAAGCGGCCCGCCGGACCGGCCGGGAAGCGGGTGTCGGCGGCCAGGTCGTCACTGGTGGCGGGGGAGCCGGAGGCGTACGCGGCGCCGGACAGCGTGCCGTCCACCGGCACCGTCACCCCCAGCCGGGCGGCGGGTTCGGCGCCGAGCGCGACCTCCACCGCCAGCTCCTCGGCCCGCTCTCCCGGCCCGGCCAGCGCCACCGAGACGTCCGCCAGCTCGGCCCCGGCGATCTCCCCGGCCCGGCGGGCGATCAGCTCCACCACCTCCAGGCGCGGGGCGCCCGAGAGCAGGCTGCGGGTGATCTCGGCGCTCGCCCGCAGCCAGCGCTGGCGCAGCTGGGCCTCCTCGTACAGCCGGGCGTTGTCGATCGCGACCCCGGCGGCGACCGCGAGGGTGGCGATCACCGCCTCGTCGTCCTCGTCGAAGTCCAGCCCGCCGCGCTTGTCGGTCAGGTAGAGGTTCCCGAACACCTCGCCGTGCACCCGTACCGGCACCCCCAGGAAGGTGTGCATCGGCGGGTGGCCGGCCGGGAAGCCGGCCGAGGCCGGGTGCTCGGACAGCACCGGGCAGCGCAGCGGCCGCGGATGGCGGATCAGCTCGCCGAGGATGCCCCGGCCGGAGGGCGGCGGGCCGATCCCCTCGATCTCCGCCTCGGACAGACCGACCGTCAGGAACTGCGACAGGGTGTGCCCGTCCGGCCCGATCACGCCCAGCGCGCCGTAGCGGGCGTCCACCAGGTCGACGGCGGCCTCCACGATCCGGTGCAGCGCCTGGGCGAGGTCCAGCTCCCGGCCGACCGCGAGGACGGCCTCCAGCAGGCTGTGCACCCGGTTCTGGGTGCCGCGCGCCGCGTCGATCCGCCACTGGAGCTCCTCCAGCAGCTCGTCCAGGCGCAGCCGGGGCATCCGTGCGCCGCCACCCGCCGCGCTGCCGTCCGCTCCGCCCACCGCTGTCCTCCTCCTGCCCGCCCTGACCCGTCGACCCCCACCGACCGGGCCGAACCGGGGCCGTCCGACCAGCGGGAACGCTCGGTACGAACCGTAGTGCCCGGGTGTCGGCGCGGTGGCGGCCGGGGTCGCCCGTACTGTTCGGCGGGGGGTCTTTCGTCCTGTGGGCGGGGGGCTTGCGGCCTCTGGCGGCGGGCCGTCGGCGGACCACAGGGTGGAAGCAGAGCGGACGGGGCGTCAGTGCGCACCGTCTCCGGTGCCGAGACAGTGGAGGAACCGTCATGACGTCAACCGTGGTGGCCGGAGTCGACGGCTCGCCGGCGAGCACCGCCGCCGCTCAGTGGGCGGCCGAGGAGGCGCGGCGGCGCGGGGCGGCGCTGCGGCTGGTGCACGCCTGGCCGTGGCTGACCGACGGGGTGTCCTCCTACGCCGGGCCCGACGACCTCCCGGCGGCCGCCGAGCGCACCTTGGCCGAGGCCGCGGACGCCGTCCGGCAGCGCCGGCCGGAGCTCGTGGTGGACACCGACACGGTGCTGGACGCCCCGGTGGACGGGCTGGTGGCGGCCGCCGCCGACGCCGAGCTGCTGGTGCTCGGCTCGCGCGGACGCGGCGGCTTCACCGGGCTGCTGCTCGGCTCGGTCAGCATGGCGGTGGCCGGGCGCAGCGGCACGCCGGTGGTCGTGGTGCGGGAGGCCGGGCCGGGCGCCGAGGGGGCGGGGTCCGGCGAGGTGGTGGTCGGCGTGGACGCCCACGCGCCCGAGGAGGAGGTGCTCGCCTTCGCCTTCCAGGAGGCCGCCCTGCGCGGCGTCGCGGTGCGGGCGGTGCACGGCTGGGACCTGCCGCCGCTGTTCGGCTACGCGGGCGGGGCAGTGCCGGCCGGGGAGGTCGCCCAGCTGGAGGCGCTGGAGGCGAAGCTGCTGTCGCTCGCCCTGGCCGGGCCGCGCGAGCAGCACCCGGGGGTCGAGGTGGTCGAGGACGTCCGGCTGGGCGCCGCGCGCGGCCTGGTGGAGGCATCCGCCGGGGCCGGGCTGGTGGTCGTGGGCCGGCGCCGCCGCCCGGTCGAGTTCGGCCCCCGGCTCGGCCGGATCGCCCACGCGGCGCTGCACCACGCCGAGGCCCCGGTGGCGGTCGTCCCGCACGGGTGACGGACGACCCGGCGGAGGCGGGGCTTTCGGCACTGGCCCCCGCCGGGGCGTGGCGCGCACGCTCGGAAGCAGCGAGGACTCCGCGGTCGAGGTCGTCGACCGACGGACGGTCGTGAGGAGTTGATCGCCATGATGCGCACCCCGGTTCCGACCCCGACGCTCACCCCGGCGGAGCTGCGCCTGCTCGCCGCGGCGGGCGGCGCGGCGCCGTCGCTCCACAACAGCCAGCCCTGGCGCTTCGCACCTACCCCGGACGGCCGCGGGCTCGCCGTCCACGCCGACCCCTCCCGCGCGGTGCCGCTGGCCGACCCGGTCGGCGCGGCGCTGCACATCGCGGTCGGCGCCGCCGTGTTCAACCTGCGGGTGGCCGCCGGGCAGCTCGGCCGCGAGGCGGTGGTCCGGCTGCTCCCGGAGCCCGCCGAGCCCGGCCTGCTGGCTCTGCTCGACCTCTCCGCGCCGGCCCGCGAACGCCTGCCCTTCGGCCGCGACCTCCACCCGGCCGTCGCCGCCCGCCGCTCCAGCCGCGAGCCCTTCGCCCAGCGGGACGTGCCCGAGGCGGTGCTCGGCGAGCTGCTCACGGCCGCCGCGGAGGAGGGCGTGGTGGCGGCCGTCCTGGAGGAGGACGGCGTCCGGCGAGTGCTGGCGCTGACCGCCGAGGCGGAGCGTCGTGGCGAGGACGACCCGGCCCGGGTGGCCGAGAGCCGTGCGTGGCTGCGCCCGCCGGGGGAGGCCACCGACGGCATCCCGTACGAGGCGCTCGGCTCCCAGGACCGCGATGCGAGGGTCCCGATGCGCCGGTTCGCGGGCCGCCCGCCGTACGGCACGACCCCCGGAGCAACCCCCGGCGCGCCGCCCGCGCCGCCGGTCGGGCCGGAGCGGCGGTTCGAGGCGCTGCCGCAGCTGGTCACCCTGACCACCCCCGGTGACGGCCCGCTGGACTGGCTGCGCGCCGGGCAGGCGCTGGAGCGGGTCTGGTTGCTGGCCACCGCGCACGGGGTGCGGCTGACGGTCTGGCACCAGGCGCTCGAGTGGCCGGACCTCCGCTGGGCGCTGCGCGACCCGGCCGCCGGCCCGGGGCACGTCCAGCTGGTGCTGCGGGTCGGGTACGGCCCGCCCGGTGCGGCGACGCCCCGGCGGGCCGTCGAGGAGACGCTCGGCTGAACGGGCCCGGCCCGGTGCCGGGGAGCGCGCGGGCTTCCCGGCACCGGGCCGGTCGGCTCAGCGCGGCCGGTCCGCCGCCGTGCGGACCTCGGCGGTCAGGTGCAGCGGCGGGCTGTGCCGGAAGGTGAGGGTGAAGCCCACCGACTGGCCGGGCCGGAGCGGGGGCGGGGCGGGGATCATCAGGTCGGAGTCCTCGGGGGACATCGCCAGTTCGCCCCGACCGGGGACGGGCAGGGCGGGGGCCGGCTCCCAGCGGCCCGCCGCGCCCTGGTGCAGGTGCCGCTTGAGGGTGATCGTTCCGCCGAACTCCCATTCGGCGCCGGTGAGTTCGTCGGGTACGTCACCCGGGTTGCGGATCGTGAAGAAGGCCGCGGTGGCGGTGGCCGCGCCGGCCGTGGGCAGCAGCACCCAGCCGGGGCCGGCCTCCACCCGGCGGGGGCCGCCGGCGCCGCCGACCGCCGTCCAGCCGCTGAGCAGGGCCAGGACGAGCGCCGCCGCGCCGACCGGCGGGCCGACGGTCCTCAGCCGGTCGAGCGGCCTGGGTATCCTCACCGCGGACCGCCCTTCGCCCGGCCTGCCGTCCTCGGGGTGCCCGCCCTGCCGCGTCCGGTCGCCAGGCTCCCCGTCGCCCGCCCGCGCCCCGGTTCCCAGGTGTGCAGCCGGAGGCTGTTGCCCACCACCAGCAGCGAACTGAGCGACATCGCCACCGCCGCGAGCATCGGGTTCAGCAGCCCGACGGCCGCCAGCGGGATCAGCACCAGGTTGTAGCCGAAGGCCCAGAGCAGATTGGCCCGGATCGTGGCGAGGGTCTGCCGGGCCAGCCGTACGGCGTCCACCACCGCCTCGATGTCACCGCGCACCAGGGTCAGCCCGGCCGCGCCGATCGCGGCGTCGCTGCCGGAGGCCAGCGCCACCCCGAGGTCGGCCGAGGCGAGCGCGACCGCGTCGTTGACGCCGTCGCCGACCACCGCCACCGTCCGTCCGGCGGCCCGCAGTTCGGCCACCACCTCGGCCTTGCGCTCGGGCGAGGCCGAGTCGTGCACCCGCTCGATGCCCAGCTCGGCGGCCACCGCCCGGGCCGCGCCCGGGCCGTCCCCGGTCAGCAGGACGGTCTCCAGGCCCATCCCGCGCAGCCGGTGGAGGGCCCGCCAGCTGCCGGAGCGCAGGGTGTCACCGACCGCCAGGACGGCCGCGGGCCGGCCGTCCAGCTCCACCAGGACGGCGGTGCGGCCCGCCGCCCCGGCCGCGGTCACCGCCGCGGCGAGCTCCGGGGGCAGCGCGTTGCCGTTGCCGTTGCCCTTGCTGCCGCCGCCGCCGTTGCCGTCGCCGCCGCCGTTGCCGTCCGGCCGGACGGCCCGGACCGGGCGGCCCTCGACGGTGCCGGACACCCCGAGGCCGGTGGTGGCGGCGAAGCCGTCCACCGGGGGCAGCGCCCCGCAGCGCTCCCGGGCGGCGGCCGCGACGGCCCGTCCGATCGGGTGCTCCGAGCGGTGCTCGACCGCGCCCGCCAGCCGCAGCACCTCCGTCTCGGCGCACCCCTCGGCGACCGTCACCGCCGCCAGTTCCATCCGGCCGGTGGTCAGCGTGCCGGTCTTGTCCACCACCACGGTGTCCACCCGGCGCAGGCTCTCCAGCACCTCGGGGCCGCGCACCAGCACGCCCAGCTCGGCGCCGCGCCCGGTCGCGGCCAGCAGCGCCGTCGGGGTGGCCAGGCCCAGCGCGCACGGGCAGGCCACCACCAGGACGGCGACCGCCGCCGTGACGGCCGCCTGCGGGGCCGCGCCCGCGCCCAGCCAGAAGCCCAGGACGCACACCGCGACCGTCAGCACGCAGGGCACGAAGACCCCTGCCACCGCGTCCGCCAGCCGCTGCGCCCGGGCCTTGCCGGCCTGGGCCTCGGCCACCAGGGCGGTGATCCGGGCCAGTTGGGTGTCCGCACCGACGGCGGTGGCGCGCACCACCAGCGCGCCGCCGACGTTCACCGTCGCCCCGGCCACGGCGTCCCCGGGGCCGACCTCCACCGGCACGCTCTCCCCGGTCAGCAGGCTCAGGTCGAGCGCCGAACCGCCCTCCACCACCACCCCGTCGGTGGCCACCCGCTCGCCCGGCCGCACCACGAACTCCTGCCCGGGCAGCAGCAGTTCGACGGGGATCAGACGCTCCTCGCCGTCCTCCGCCCGCACGCACACCTGCTTGGCGCCCAGCTCGGCCAGCGCCCGCAGCGCGGAGCCGCTGCGGCGGCGCACCCGGCCCTCCAGCAGCCGCCCGGCCAGCACGAACAGCGGCACCCCGACCGCCGCCTCCAGGTACACGTGCGCCGCGCCGCCGCCGTCGGCGGTCAGCGAGAACGGCATCCGCATGCCCAACTCCCCGGCCCCGCCCAGGAACAGCGCGTAGGCGGACCAGCCGAAGGAGGCCACCACACCCAGGCTGACCAGGGTGTCCATGGTCGCGGCGGCGTGCCGCAGCCCCTGCAGGGCGCGCCGGTGGAAGCCGGCCGACCCCCAGGTCACCACCGGCACGGCCAGCGCGAAGCAGACCCACTGCCAGGCGTCGAACTGGAGCGCCGGCACCATCGACAGGGCCAGCACCGGGACGGCCAGCAGGGCGGTGACCAGCAGCCGCCGCCGCTCGTCCGGCTCCTCCTCCGGCAAGCCGCCGAGCACCCCGGAGGCCGCCAACTCGGCCGTGTACCCGGCCCGTTCGACGGCCGCGACCAGCTCGTCCACGGACACCCCGGCCGGGTGCAGCACCCGGGCCCGGCCGGTCGCCAGGTTCACCCCGGCCGTCACCCCGTCGATCCGGCCCAGCCGCTTCTCCACCCGGCCCACACAGGCCGCGCAGGTCATCCCGCCGACCGCCAGATCGGTGGACACCAGCTCCCCGGTGTCCACCCCCGCGACGGGGCTCACCGCATCCCGCCCATGTCGTGCCCGCCCATGCCGGGCGAGGAACCGCCGCCCCGGCTCGGCGTCAGCCCCGGAGCCACCGGCCCCGCCTGCCGCCCTACGGCGTACGAGACCACGAACACCACCACCAGCAGCAGGGCGAACCCCACCAGCACACTCAACGGCCGGACTCCCGGCGATTTCGCCTTCACCCCCCAGCAGTCGGACGGCCGGAGCGGTTGGTTCCCGAACCTCCTGGGCCGATCGGGTGGCGTTCGTCACGATCGCCACTGCCGTTCGGGCATCGTACGATCGTCTGCGTGCCGAGGACCGGCACGGATGACGACATCCGGGGGGATGACGATGCTGACGACGAAGCAGAAGAAGACGCGCGCACTGACCGTGGCGGCCGCGGTGCTGGGGGCCTCGGTGGCGTTCGCCGGAGCGGCGTGGGCGCAGCCGGCCGACGGGCCCGCGGCGGGTGAGCCGTACGGCCGGCCCGGGACGGGCCAGATCCTGCCGCCCACCCCGGACGAGGACACCATGTTCTCGATTCCGGACTGGATCGGGAACGGCGGCGCGGTGACCGCCTCGGCGATCGAGTCGCTGCCGATCGACATCACCGTCGGCTGCCAGGGCGGCGGTTCGGTGCAGGTCCACGTCGGCGGCCTGGCCCCGGCCGACTTCACGGTGCAGTGCCCGGTGGACTCGGTCGGCGTCGGCTCGGTGCAGATCCCCGCCCGTCCCGGCCGGGACTTCCAGTTCACCGTGCACACCTCGGACCCGTCGATCCACTGGGGCATCAACGCCCTCCAGGTCCGCCCGCCGGTCGACTCGCTGACCGGCTGAGCTGCTTCCGCACCCCGGTCCCGGGCCGCACGCTCACCCCGACCGGTCGCCGCCGTGGTGGCGGGTGGCGGTGGCGACCGCGGCGAAGCCGTGGTCGAGCATCTCCGTCTCGTACGAGCGGACGGCGTCGAGCAGGGGCACGTCGGGGAGCAGTCGGGAGGCGAGCAGCCCGGCCTCGTGGAGGGCGACTCCGGCGCTGATCCCGACCGGGGCCATCGGGTGGGCCGCGTCACCGACGAGGGTCACGGGCACCGGCGGCCACGGTTCGGGGCGCTCGGAGGTCTGGATGCCCGCGGGTACCACGTACCCGGGCTCCCCGAGCCGGATCAGCGCGCCCAGGGACGGGTGCCAGTCGGCGACGGCCCGTTCCGCCAGGGCCAGCAGTTCGGCGGCGCCGAGCCGGAAGAACTCCGGCCCGGGGTGCCCGAAGACGGCGGCCGGCGCGGTCATGCCCCACATGACGTAGTCGGCGGCCGGCGGCAGCCCGAACTCGGCCGGGTCGCGGCGGAAGTGCTGTGCGGCCAGGGCGAGTTGCCGGCCGTCCGGGCCGACCACGCCCAGGAAGCCGGCCAGGGCGGCCGGGGGCGTCAGCCGCCGGACGGGGTCGGTCAGCGGGGTGCGGCCGTAGATGATCCGGCTGTCCCGCACGGTGACCCGGAAGTCCGGCAGCAGCTGGCGCCGGACGGCGGAGCCGGCCCCGTCCGCGGCCACCAGCAGGTCGCCCTCGGCGGTGGTGCCGTCGGTGAGCAATGCCCGTACGGTGCCGTCCGCCGGCAGCTCGTAGCGGGCGAAGTCCGCGCCGAAGCGGGTCGCTTCGGCCAGGCCCCGCAGCATGATCCGGCGCAGCGTGAGCCGGTCGACGGTGATGCCCGCGGCGTCCGGGGGCAGCTCGATCTCGGTGACCTCCCGCAGGTCGGGGCCGGTCATGCTGACCCCGGCGGTGGCGGCGCCGGCGATCCGGCCGCCCTCGGACTGCTGATGTACCGCGCCCACCAACTCGCCCGCGCCAAGGCCAACCAGGCCGCCCGGCCGACCGGCATCGAGCTGCAGCACGCCGGCGTGCTCACTGCGGTCCGGGACGGAAAGGCGCGCAGCCAGCGGGAGTTGGGCGCGGCGCTCGGCATCGACAAGTCCACCCTGGTGCGAATCGTCGACGACCTGGAGCGCCGGGGCCTGCTGCGGCGCGAACGCACCCCGAACGACCGCCGGGCCTACGGGATCCGGATCACGGAGGAGGGCGAGCGGAGCCTGCGGGAAGCGGGGGAGCTGTTCCGCGGCGCCATGGCGGAACTCCTGGTGGTCCTGGACGCCGAGCAGCGGGGCCAACTGCACGACCTCCTCAGCCGGTTCGTCGCCCAGGGCCGGTAGGCAACGGGACGCGCCGCCGACCCCCGGTTCAGCGCCGGACGCTCCGCGGGCCCGTGACCTCCGCTCCCAACAAGCCCACCCGAGCCCGTAGTTCACGGTCGGCGGTGACCACCAGGCAGGCCCGGGCCGGAGCCCCGGCGCGGGCCTCGCGGACCAGCTCGACGATCCGGTCGTCCCCGCTGCCCGCCGCCGACACCACCCGGACCTCCGGCAGTCCGGTCACGCCCCGGGCCGCGCCCTCGACCACCAGCACCACCTCCAGCGGGCCGGGGTGCTCCGGCACGCCCCGGGCGGCCACGGCGACCAGGGCGTCCCGGAGGCGTTCGGCGGCGCCGCGCCGGTCGCGCCACCAGCCGTCGGGGACCGAGCCGACCACGTTCGCGCCGTCCACCACCAGCAGGGGCGGCGGCGCGGCCTCGTCATGTTCCATGGCGGTCAAGCCTGCCACGTCGCAGCCGCGCCCCGGCCCGGCGGTCCGCTCGCGCGAGGGCGCCGCTCAGGAGGGCGCGGTTCAGGAGGGTGCCGTCCGTTAGTCCGTCAGGGTGATCCGGATGCCGATGGTGCCGCGCTCGCCGCGCCGTAGCCGGCTGCCGAGCAGGGTGAGCACGCCGAGCAGCCCGTACTTCTGGCGCAGCAGGGTGCGGTAGGCGGCGGTGCGCTCGGGGGTGAGGAGTTCGGCGGTGGCCGGGTACTGGTCGCCGGTCGGGCGGCCCTTGACGTCACAGGGGCCGACCAGGACGTCGGCCCGGTTGCGGATCCGCTTGACCTTCCAGGAGTCCGCGACGGTCCAGACGCCGAGGGCCTCCCCGTCCCGGACCACCCACACCGGGGTCGGCACCGGCGTGCCGTCCTTCTTGTAGGTGGTGACGAGCAGGTAGTTGCCGGAGGAGAGGCTGACGATCCGGGCGAGCCGGGCCGCGGCGGCGGGGTCGGGCGTGGTCATGGCCGGAAGTCTAGGGGAGCTTTCGCGGGTCAGCCGTCCCGGCGCGGGCGGGTGCCGCGGAGGAGGGCTCGGGCCCGGCGGGTGAGGCGGCGGCCGGCGCGGCTGCCGACGCCGGTGGCGCCGATCCGGGAGGCGCCGGTGCCGCGGCCGGTGCGGAGGCCAGTGCCGGTCCCGCCGCCGGTGGACGCGGGGCCGGTGGACGCGGGGCCGGCGGCCGTGCGGGCGGCGGCGAGGGCGGCGCGGCGCCGGGCGGAGCCGCGGGCGGTGCCCCAGACGGCGAGCCCGGTGGCGACGGCGGCGCCGGTCCAGAGGGCGGGGGCGAGGACGGAGTCGTTGCCGTCGAGGACGGGCGTGCGGGACCAGGGCGGCAGGTCGGCCTCGCTGTCGGCGGCGGCCTGCGGGGCGCCGCCGGACGGGGCGGCGGGGGTGCCCGGCGCGCCGCCCGCGGCGGTGCCCTTCGGCGCGGCGAGGTCCTCGACCAGCTGCCCGACCGGCTGGACCTTGCCCGCCGCGGCGAAGCCCCAGTCCAGCAGGCTGGCGGCCTCGTCGTAGACCTTGCCCTGCGCCTCGGGGTGCATCACGGTCACCAGCAGGGTGCGGCCGCCGCGTTCGGCGGCGCCGGTGAAGGTGGCGCCCGCGTTGGTGGTGTAGCCGTTCTTGACGCCGATCAGGCCGGGGTACTTGCCGAGCAGCCGGTCGGTGTTGGCGATGTCGAAGGCGGTGCGCTGGCCGGTGGTCTTGTCGAGTCCGCCGGGGAAGCGGGCGGTACGGGTGGCGCAGTAGGACCGGAAGTCGGCGTTGCGCAGCCCGGCGCGGGCGAACAGGGTGAGGTCGTACGCGGAGGAGACCTGGCCGTCCATGTCGTAGCCGTCGGGGGAGACCACCTTGGTGTCCAGGGCCTGGAGGGACTGGGCCCGGGCCTGCATCTCCCGGACGGTCTGCTGGACGCCGCCGTTCATGTGGGCCAGGACGTGCACGGCGTCGTTGCCGGAGCTGAGGAAGACGCCCCGCCAGAGGTCCTCGACCCGGTACGGCAGGTTCTCCTTGACGCCGACCAGGCTGCTGCCGACGCCGAGGTCGGCGAGTTCGGCGGTGGTGACCTGGTGCTCCGTGGCGCGGTCGAGCTTGGGCAGCACGGTGTCCGCGAACAGCATCTTGAGGGTGCTGGCCGGGGGCATCGGCCGGTGGGCGTCGCGCGCGGCGAGCACCTCGCCGGTGCCGGCGTCGGCGATCAGCCAGGAGCGGCCGGTCAGTTCGGCGGGCAGGGCGGGTGCCCCGGCCAGCGGCGCGACCTGGACGGCCGGGCGGCCGAGCCGCTCGCCGCCGACGGTGGAGGCGGCGTCCTGGGCGAGGGCCGCCGGGGCGCCGACGGCGAGCACCAGGGCGGAGGCGGCGGAGGCGGCCGCGACCCTGGCGACGGTCGGTGGTTTCTGCTGCGGTTTCCGCTGCACACGCTTTGGCTGCACACCGCGAACGTACCGGCGCAGCCGTCGGGCCGCCGTGCCTGCTGCTCCGTCCGGAGGGAGGGCGGGGTGCGACTTTGGTCAACGCCGGTCGCACCGAAAGTCGGTTGGGTGCGGGACCGCGGATTCCTAGGCTCGGGGGCATGAAGAACCTGTTCGGCTACCTCGGTTTCGTCCTGATCCTGGGCGGTGGCACCGGCCTGCTGGCCGACCACCTCGGGGGCTTCCGGCTGTTCGGCTTCGTCCGCTTCCTGGTGCCGGACGGCCACGAGACCGCCGGGTACGCCGTACTGCTGGTGCTCGGCGCCCTGCTGGCGATCCCCGCGGCCCGGCGGGGGTAGCGCCCGGGCCCGTCTCCCGGCCCGGCGCCTCAGGCACTCAGGCACTCGGGCACTCGGGCACTCGGGCGCACTCAGGCGCCGGTGCCCGCGGCCACCCCGTCGAGCAGGACGGCCAGGCCGCTGCGGAAGGCGTCCCGGTCCTCGTCCCCGGGGGCGGCGCCGGCCGCGCTCTGGAGGGCGGTCAGCAGGGGGAAGCGCCGGGGGAAGTCCGGCGCCAGTTCGGCGAGCCGGGCGGAGCGGGTGGTCCACCACTCCTCGTCCGTGATGCCGGTGGCGGCCGCCGCGCCGCGGGCGTCGGCGGTGGTGGCGGCCGTGCCGCGGACGAACTGCCAGAGCGCCGCGACCGCCCCGCGCAGCCGCCCGGGCGGCAGGCCGGCGGGCTGCAGCGCGGTCAACAGGTGTTCCATGGTGGCGAGTTCGGCCGGGCCGAGGACGGGGCGGGCCTGCGAGACCTGGAGCACCCAGGGGTGGCGCAGGTAGCAGGCGTACAACTCCTCGGCCCAGGCGGTGACGGCGGCCCGCCAGTTGTCGAACTGGGCCGGTCCGGGCGGGAGTTCGGCGGGGAGTTCGGCGAGCACCCGGTCGTGCATCAGGTCGAGCAGTTCGGCCTTGCCGGGCACGTAGGTGTAGAGCGCCATCGCGGTGCGGCCGAGCCGTTCGCCCACGGCGCGCATCGACAGGGCGGCCATTCCCTCGGCGTCGGCCACCGCGATTCCGGCGGACACGATCGCGTCCACACTCAGTCCCGGTTTCGGGCCGCTGCGCCCGGTGCGGGGTTCCCCGGGCTGCCCCCACAGCAGGGCGAGCGAGCGGTGGGCGTCTCCCTGCCCGGCGTAGACGGTCATCCCCACATCTCCTTATGGCGTAAAGTATCCTCGCGGGAGCGACTCTTTATGCCGTAAGTTATCAGGATTCCGTCCAGCGAGGGGTTACGCGATGACTCTGCCCGTCACCTTCATCGAGGTCGTAGCGGTCGACCGGATCACGCCGCGCACCGCCCGGGTCGTCTTCGAGGCGCAGGCCCTGGACGACACCGTGGGCGGCACGCCCGACCAGCAGCTCAAGCTCTGCTTCCCGCGCCCGGGCCGGCGCGAGCCGGCGCTGCCCGCGCAGCAGGACGACCCGATGGGCTGGTACCAGGCCTTCCTGGCGATCCCCGAGGCCGACCGCCCGGTGCTGCGCAGCTTCACCCTGCGCCGCAGGCACCCCGGCACCCGGCGGATCGAGATCGACTTCGTGCTGCACGGCGACACCGGCCCGGCCGCCGCCTGGGCGCTGCGGGCCGCGCCGGGGGACCGGCTCGGCATGGTCGGGCCCTCCGCGCTGTACGCCCCGCCGGTCCCGTTCGCCCAGGCCGCGGCGGCGGCCGACTGGGTGCTGCTGGCCGGCGACGAGACCGCCCTGCCGGCCGTGGCGACGCTGCTGGAGGCCCTGCCGGAGGGCGTACGGGCGTACGCCTGGATCGAGGTCGCGGACCGGGCGGAGCGTCAGGAGCTGGCGACCCGCGCCGAACTGGAGGTGCGCTGGCTGCACCGCGACGGCGCGGCCCCGGGTGCCCTGCTGGCCTCCGCGTTCCGGGGTGGCGTGCTGCCGGCCGGGCGGCCCTTCGCCTGGCTGGCCGGGGAGGCGGGCGCGGTGCGGGTACTGCGCCGCTGCCTGGTGGAGGAGTACGGGGTGCCGAAGTCGGACATCGACTTCACCGGCTACTGGCGCCACCGGCTGACCCAGGACGACGCCCCGACGGCCGAGGACCTGGCGGACGCCCGGGAACGACTGGGGTGAACTCTCCGGCCGCCCCGTCCGTTCTGCTTGCCGGGCATTGTTTGTTTCGAGGGCCGTCGACGGGGAAGAAGAGTCGCGGTGTCGACAAAGAGGCAGCAGGTGGGCGGGGTGGCGATGTTCCGCCAGTGACCGGAGTCCGCCACTGACGTTTTTGTGGCTGCGGCAGCCTGTTTTGACCGTCCCTGACCGGCTCTGATCGGTGAAAAAGGGGCGATGACGGCCGGATTTATACTGTGTATTTTACTTTCTGATGGTCATTTTTACTTTCTGATGGGGTTTTAACCCCTTGTCGTGGTCGTGCCGGATGCGCTGGAATGCGACCGCTGTCGGGACGCGCGGTCCGGAGCAACCACGCGTCCGACCAGGATTCGCGTAGGCTGGATCGTGCAACCTGACGTCTCATCAGACGAAAGGATGTCCATTGATCGGCTGGCGCAAGACCCAGCTAGCAGCCGCCGTCACCGTCACCGCCGCGTCCATGGTCCTGAGCCTCGGGACCATCGCGAGCGCAGCCCCGACCCAGGATCCGCAGAACGCCCAGGCGGCGTCCTCGGACGGGTCGCCGGCACCGGTGATCGTGATCCTGAAGGACCAGATAGCGGACGCCCCGGCCGACCACGGTCACCTCGGCGCCCGTCAGCAGAAGACGGCCAGCGCGCAGAAGCCGCTGCTGGACAAGGTCAAGGCCAACGGCGGCTCCAACGTCAAGAGCTTCGTGGTCGGCAACGCCTTCTCCGCCACGGTCAGCCCGGCGCTGCGCGCCTCGCTGCTGTCCGACCCGGCGGTCGCCGCCGTCGTCCCGGACGCTCAGGTCCAGGTGGCCCCGGTCGCCTCGACCACGGCCAAGAAGGCGGACACCGCGGCCACGGCCTCCGGCAAGTCCGGCGACGCCTCGCAGGCCGTTTCGGGCAGCAACGGCCAGGGCTCCCAGGAGAACGCGACCAACACGGTCTGCCCCTCCGACCCGTCCAAGCCGCTGCTGGAGCCCGAGGGCCTCTACTCGGTCCGGGCCTACAGCGGCAACGGCAACCCCGGCGTGGAGAACCTGGCCACCGGCAAGGGCGTCAAGGTCGCCTACATCGCCGACGCGCTCGACCCGAACAACCCGGACTTCATCCGGGCCGACGGTTCGCACGCCGTGGTCGACCACCAGGACTTCTCGGGTGAGGGCTGGGAGGCGCCGAGCGGTGGCGCCGAGGCCTTCGGCGACGCCTCGGCGGTCATCGCCCAGGGCCGTCAGACCTACGACGTCTCGCAGTTCGTCAACGCCTCGCACCCGCTGCCGGCCGGTTGCAACATCAAGATCCGCGGCCTCGCCCCGGACGCCGACCTGGTCGCCCTCAAGGCCGGCGGCGAGATGATGTCCAACTCGTCGATCCTGCAGTCCATCGACTACGCGGTGCGGGTCGCCCACGTGGACGTGCTGAACGAGTCCTTCGGCGGCAACGTCACCCCGGACAGCGGCGCCCACGACACCATCGCGCTCTTCAACGAGCAGGCCGTCAAGGCCGGTGTCACCGTCGCCGTCTCCACCGGTGACGCCGGCATCAGCGGCACCATCGGCACCCCGGCCACCGACCCGTACGTGATCTCGGTCGGCGCGTCGACGGACAACCAGAACTACCAGCAGACCGGCTACGCGGCCTCCAAGTTCTCCAACAAGACCTGGAGCAACAGCCGGATCTCCGCGCTCTCCTCGGGCGGCTTCACCATGGCCGGCCGGACCCTCGACCTGGTGGCCCCGGGCGAGTCGGACTGGGCGCTGTGCACCGCCGACACCACCAAGTACGCGGACTGCACCAACTTCAACGGCAAGGGCTCGAACATCCAGCCCTTCGGTGGCACCAGCCAGGCCGCCCCGTTCGTCACCGGTGCCGCGGCCCTGGTCATCCAGGCCTACCGCGACACCCACGGCGGCGACTCGCCGTCCCCGGCGCTGGTGAAGAAGTTCCTCACCGGCACCGCCACCGACCTCGGCGTCCCCGCCGAGGAGCAGGGCGCCGGTCTGCTCAACGTCCGGGCCGCCGTCGAGGCCGCCCGCGGCTACGACGACGGCGACGGCACCGACGGTGCCCGCACCGTCGTGGTCAACACCGGCCAGGTCAGCATCTCCGGCACCCCCGGTTCGACCCACACCGCCGACGTCTCCGTCACCAACACCAGTGACGAGCCGCAGTCGGTGAGCGCCACCACCCGCAGCTTCGCCCCGCAGGCCACCAACCAGCAGGTCGTCAAGCTGGACTCGGCCTCGACCGACACCTTCAAGTACGCCACCAACGGTGCCACCTGGGTGCAGAAGCAGGTCAAGTTCACCGTTCCGGCCGGTGCCGACCGCCTCGCGGCGTCGATCGCCTGGCACGGCGGCCCGAACCCGGTCACCAACGGCCCCGTGGTCCGCATGACGCTGCTCGACCCGTCGGGCCGCTTCGAGACCAACACCCGTCCGCAGGGCGGCGCCACCCCGGCCAACTTCGGCCTGGTCGACGTCCCGCACCCGGTGGCCGGTGAGTGGACCGCCATCATGTACACCCCGGCGGGCAAGGCCGGCTACACCGGCGACGTCCAGTTCGGCACCTCCACCCAGCGCGCGGTCCCGGCCGGCGCGGTGAGCCCGAACACCACCGAGCTCAAGCCCGGTGAGACCAAGACCCTCAAGGTCCAGCTCACCACCCCGGCGACCAGCGGTGACAGCAGCGAGGCGGTCCTCGTCTCCAGCTCGAACGGCAACACCACCAGCGTCCCGGTCGTGCTGCGCAGCCTCGTCCCGGTCAAGGACGGCAAGGGCAGCTTCACCGGCACCATCACCGGTGGCAACGGCCGCGGCTCCTCGCCGACGCAGATGTTCGCCTACGGCTTCGACGTCCCGAAGGGCCAGAAGGACCTGCGGGTCGGCGTCACCGTCGGCAAGGACGCCAACCTGTTCATGCAGGGCGCCCTGATCAGCCCGAACGGCACCCCGGTCGACATCGAGGGCAACACGCTGTTCGACGCCCAGGGCAACCTGACCGGCGCCGGCAACGGTGTCTCGGCCACCACGATCAACCCGGCCGAGGGCCACTGGCGCTTCGTCCTGAACGTGCTCGGCCCGGTCAGCGGCCAGCAGCTCGCGCAGGACTTCGCCGGCAGCATCGCGTTCAACCAGAACCAGGCCACCGCGGCCGGTCTGCCGAACGACCCGAAGACGAAGCTGGCGGCCGGCAAGCCGGTCACCGTCAAGGTCGACTACACCAACAACACGGTCGCCACCCAGTCGATCGCGGCCGACGGCCGCCTCGACAAGCGCGTCGACCTGCCGCTCGTCCCGCAGGGTGCCTCGGCCAGCGTCAACCTGCCGCTGAGCCTGACCTCCTCGGTGCCGAGCTTCCTGGTGCCGCCGAGCACCGACCAGCTCAAGGCCGTGGCGGCGTCCTCGACGCCGGCGCAGATCGAGCTGAGCGCCACCACCGCCTCGCCGGACCTCTTCGGTGACCTCAAGAAGGCCCAGGACGGCTCCGCCATCTCGGTCGCCACCTCCAAGGGCAGCGCCGAGCAGCCGATCGTCCCCGGTGCCTGGGGCACCTTCGTCCAGCAGATCGGCCCGTTCGGTCCCGCCGGCGCGCCGAAGGGCACCGCCAACATCAGCGCCACCGCGCACACCCTGGCGTTCGACCCGGCGCTGACCTCCAGCACCGGTGACCCGTACGCCGCCGCGGTGAACGCCACGGCCCCGGCCGCCGCCCCGGTGACCGTCGCCCCCGGCGCCACCGGCTCGCTGCAGGTGACCGTGACCCCGACCGGCCCGAAGGGCAGCACGGTCAAGGGTCTGCTCTACCTGGTGTCCGGCCCGACCTTCGTGCCGACCGCCAACAACAGCCTCGGCACCACCGGTGCGGTGCTCGCGGCGATCCCCTACAGCTACACGGTGAACTGACGCTCAACCAGTTCAGCGCAACAGCCTGAGGCCGAGGCCGTCCCGGAGTTCCGGGGCGGCCTCGGCTGCTTCCGTGCCGCGCCCGGTGCTCCGGAACGTGCCGCGCCCGGTGCTCCCGGCCGCACCCGGCGGGTGGCGGAACCGCCGGGGTTGGCGGCCGGTGGAGCCGGGCAGGAGGCTCAGAGCTGACCCACCTACCCATCTACCGGAACTGGAGCGGGAGTTGAACGAGGCGATCAAGCACAGCGAGATCGAGGTGAACGGTGTCCGGCTGCACCTCGCGGAACAGGGCGAGGGGCCGCTGGTCCTGCTGCTGCACGGCTTCCCGGAGAGCTGGTACTCCTGGCGCCACCAGTTCGCGCCGCTCGCCGCGGCCGGGTACCGGGTGGTCGCCCCCGACCAGCGCGGCTACGCCCGCAGTGCGCAGCCGGCGGCCGTGGACGCGTACACCCTGCTCCACCTGGTCGGCGACGCGACGGCGCTGATCGGCGCGCTGGGCGCCGAGCGGGCCGTGGTGGTCGGGCACGACTGGGGCGCGCCGGTGGCCTGGGCCACCGCCGCCCTGCGGCCCGACCTGGTGCGCGGGGTCGCCGGGCTGAGCGTGCCGCCGCTGCCGCTGGGCGGCCCGCCGCCGCTCCCGGCCGCCCGGGAGAACTGGGGCGAGGGCTTCTACCAGATCTACTTCCAGGAGCCCGGCCGGGCGGACGCCGAGCTGGCCGCTGACGTCCGGACCAGTCTGCGGCGCATCCTGTGCGGCATCCAGCCCGACGGCAGGCCGCGCCCGTGGATCGTCCCCGAGGGCAAGAAGCTGCTGGACACCGTCCCGGAGCCGGAGCGGCTGCCGGCCTGGCTCACCGAGGCCGACCTCGACGCCTTCGAGGCCGACTACGCGACCCACGGCGAGCGGGCCTTCACCGGCGGCCTCAACTGGTACCGCAACCTGGACCGCAACGCCGAACTGCTGGCCGCCTTCAACGGCGTGACGGTCGACGTGCCCGCGCTGTACATCGCCGGCGAGCAGGACCTGGTCAACGCGATGGTGCCGCCGGAGGCGCTGGCCTACCTGCTGGGCCGGCTGCCCAGGCTGCACCGGCACCTCCGGCTGCCGGACACCGGCCACTGGACCCAGCAGGAGCGCCCGGCCGAGGTCAACGAGGCGCTGCTGGACTTCCTCAAGAGCCTGGACTAGTTGGTGCCCGGTCCGGCCCGGTCGCCGTCGCCCGTACGGGCGGTGACCAGGCCGGACTCGTAGGCGGCGATCACCGCCTGGGCGCGGTCCCGGACGTCGAGCTTGCCGAAGATGCTGGTGATGTAGTTCTTCACGGTGGACTGGCTGATCTCCAGGGCCAGCGAGATCGCGGCGTTGTCGAGGCCGGTGGCGATCAGCCGCCACACCTCGACCTCCCGGGGCGTGAGTTCGCCGGTGGCGACGGCCGGCGGCGGGGTGGCGGCGGCCGGTGCCCGGACGTAGGCCGAGATCAGCCGGGTGAGCAGCCGGGGGGCGACCACCGCCTCCCCGCCGTGCACCGTCCGGATCGCCGCGCCCAGTTCCTCCGGGGAGACGTCCTTGGGGAGGAAGCCGTGGGCACCGGCGCGCAGCGCGGCCACCACGTACTCGTCCATGTCGAAGGTGCTCAGCGCCAGGACCCGGCAGCCGGGCAGCTCCCGGGCCAGCCGCTCGGTCGCGCCGACGCCGTCCAGCACGGGCATCCGGATGTCCATCACCACGACGTCGGGGCGCAGCCGGAGGGCGGCGGCGACGGCCTGTTCGCCGTCCTCGGCCTCGCCGACCACGGTCAGGGACGGGTCGGGGGAGAGGATCAGGGACAGGCCGCGGCGGACCAGCGGCTGGTCGTCCACGAGGAGCACCCGGATCGCGGGAGCGGTTCCGGCGGTGCCGGTGGTGTCAGCGGTGCCGGTGGGACCGGCGGCGGTGCGGTCGGTCATCGCGCCGCCAGCTGCCCGTGCTGGACGGCCGCCTCGGCCGACTCGGCGTCGGTCAGTGGGAGTTCGGCGATCACGGCGAAGCCGCCGCCCGGCTGTGGACCGGTGGTGAGGGTTCCGCCGTGCAGGGCGACCCGCTCGCGCATGCCGAGCAGGCCGTACCCGGTCCGGCCGGTGGGCTCCGGCGGGGGCGCGCCGCCGCCGTCGTCCCGCACCTCGACGGTGACCCGGTCCGGGTGGTAGGCGAGCCGGACGGTGGCCCGGGCGGGGCCGGCGTACTTGCGGGCGTTGGTGAGGCCCTCCTGGACCGTCCGGAAGACGGTCAGTCCGAGGGTCGGCGGCAGCGGGCGCGGGGGCCCGTCGACGGTGAACTCGGTCGGCAGCCCGGCCACCCGGGACTCGTCCACCAGCCGGTCCAGCTCCGCCACCCCGGGCTGGGGCAGCGGCGGGGCGGCGTCCGGTTCGTCCCCGGTCCGCAGCACGTTCAGCAACTGGCGCATCTCGCGCAGCGCCAGCCGGCCCGAGGACTCCAGCACGACCAGGGCGTCCCGGACCACCTCCTGGTCCCCGAGGTTGGCGCGGGCGCCGCCGGCCATCAGCTGCATGGTGGTGATGTGGTGGGCCACGATGTCGTGCAGCTCCCGGGCGATCCGGCGGCGTTCGTCGGCCACCGCCCGGTCCGCCAGCAGCCGCCGGTTGGCGGCCACCTCGCGCTGCCAGCGGGCCACCGCCAGACCGGCCGCGCCCACCAGGACGGCGGCCACGGGGTCGGCGAGGAGCTGCGGCCAGATCGGGGCGTCGAAGCGCAGCTGGCTCAGCGTGGTGGTCACCGAGGTCACGACCACGGCGGCCACGGTCACCGGGACGCGTCGGCTCACCCCGACCGAGTACAGCGCGACGATCAGCACCGCGCCGAAGTGCGGGCCCCTCGGGGAGAGCAGGTCGGCCGTCGCCTGGAGCACCAGGACGGCGGCCAGCGCCGGCACCGGGCGGCTGCGCCGGGCCAGCAGCGGCAGGCCGGCCAGGACGACCACGGCGAAGCCCGGCACGGACATGCTGCTGCTGTCGTTCAGCTGGCCGAGGAGCAGGTAGCCGAGCAGGTCCAGGGTGCCGGCCCCGATGGCCACCAGGGCGTCCGTCCGGGTCCAGGGCAGGCGGTCCGTCCAGTCCTCCGGCGGCCCGTCCGTACCCGTGCCCGCCTCGGGGCGCTGACGCCCGTCCATCTGTCTCCTCCCGGCCGACCAGCGCTGACGCCCCATTCTGGCACCGGTCGGCCGGTCCGGTCGTGCTCCTCCGGGCGGAGGAGCAGGGGACCGGACCAGGAGCACGGTCCCGGTCCCGGCCCGGGCGGGGGGAGCGCGGGCCCCCGGGCGGATCCTCCGCTGCCCGGACGCCCCGGCACCCCCGCGGCTGATGGTCTTGGAACAGGCCGGGAACCCCCGGCGCCGAGGCCGACGTTCGCGTCCACAGACCGGAGGAACAGTGATCCGCGCACTGACCGGATTCTCCGCACGACACGCCTGGAAGGTCATCGCCCTGTGGGCGGTGGTGGGCATGGGGCTCGCCGTCCTGAGCCCGATACTGATGGGCCGGGTGACCCAGTCCCAGAGCGGGGAGTTCCTGCCGCGCAGCTACGACTCGGCCGCCGCACTGCGGATCGCCGAGCGGGACTTCGGGGTCAAGCCCGACGCCACCACCGTCACCGTGCTGGTCGCCCGGACCGACGGCAAGGTCCTCACCGCCGACGACCAGCGCAACGTCGAGGCCGGGGCCGCCAAGCTGGCGGAGCGCCGGGTCACCATGCCCCGGAAGGAGGACGAGCCGGCGGCCCTGGTCACCGACCACTCCCAGACGCCCCGGGTCGCCCCCGCCACGGTGGCGCCCGACCGGACCTTCGAACTGCTCACCGTCGAACTGACCGGCAACGCCTCCGACGAGGGCGTCCAGGGCGTCTTCCGGGCCTTCCGGGACCAAGCCCGCGCCCAGTTCGACGGGATCGGCATGCGCACCGGCTACACCGGCGGCCTGGCCCAGCTCTCCGACACCACCGAGGCCAACCGCACCGCCGCGACCGTCGGCAGCGCCCTGCTCACCGGGCTGATCGTGCTGCTCAACGTGCTGGTGTTCCGCAGCGTGCTGGCCGCCGTGCTGCCGCTGCTCGCGGTCGCCGTGATCGGCGGGGCGGCCACCGGCGCCGTCGCCGGTGCGGCCGCCCTCACCGGCCTCAAGCTGGACGCCTCCACCCCGGGCCTGATCTCCGTGGTGCTGCTCGGCATCGGCGTCGACTACCTGCTGTTCCTGCTCTTCCGGTTCCGCGAGCAGCTGCGCGCCCGGCCCGAGCAGCCCGCCCGGCAGGCCGCCGCCGAGGTGTCCGGCCGGGTCGGCACCGCGATCACCTCGGCCGCGCTGACCATCGTCGCCGCCTTCGCCACCCTGGGCGTGGCGAGCTTCGGCCAGTTCCGCTCGCTCGGCCCGGCCATCGCCGTCGCCGTGCTGGTGATGCTGCTGGGCAGCCTCACCCTGATGCCCGCGCTGCTCGCCGCCTGCGGCCGCAAGATGTTCTGGCCCTCCCGCAGCCTGCGGCGGGTGCCGCGCCCCGGCCTCGCGGCCCGCCTCGGCGAACTCGTCGCCCGCCGGCCGCTGGCGCTGCTGCTCGGCTCGGTCGTCCTGCTCGGCACGCTGGCCGCCGGCACGGTGGGGCTCAGGATGGACTACAGCCAGGCCGACGACACCACCACCGCGGCCGCGGCCACCGCGGCGGAGATCTCCCGCGCCCTGCCGGCCGGCGTCTCCGACCCGACCACCGTCTACCTGGCCGCCAAGGACGGCGGCACCCTGGATGCCGGCCGCTTCGACGGCCTCGCCCGTGCCCTGACCGGGGTCGAGGGCGTCGGCCAGGTCGGCCGGACCGTCCTCGCCGACAACCACCGCGCCGCCCGGATCGACCTCTTCCTGAACGCCGACCCGCAGAGCCAGCGGGCCCGCGACCTGGCCTCCGGCCCGGTCCGCGCCGCGGTCGCCGCACACACCCCGGCCGGCACCGAGGCCCACGTCGGCGGCACCGCGGCGATCTTCGCCGACATCGCCACCGCCGTCGACCGCGACCTGCGCGTGGTCTTCCCGGTCGCGGCCGCCCTGATCGCGCTGATCCTGCTGCTGCTCCTGCGCAGCCTGCTCGCCCCCGTCGCCCTGCTGCTCTCGGTCGGGCTCGGGTTCGCCGCCACCCTCGGCGCCGCCACCCTGCTGTTCCAGCACGGCCTGGACCGGCCCGGCGTCTCCTTCACCCTCCCGCTGGTGCTGTTCCTGTTCGTGGTCGCCCTCGGCACCGACTACAACATCCTGATCACCGACCGGATCCGCGAGGAGATGCACGGGCCCGGTTCGGCCCGGGCCGCGGTTGCCCGCGCCGTCCGGCACACCACCCCGGCCGTCGCCACCGCGGGCCTGGTCCTGGCGGGCTCCTTCGCGACCCTGGCCACCACCCCGGGCAGCGAACAGGTCGCCTTCTCGCTGACCCTCGGCATCCTGCTCTCCGCGCTGGTGCTGTCCCTGGTCACCGTCCCGGCCCTGGCCGCCCTGCTCGGCCGCAGCCTCTGGTGGCCGCTGCGGCCCGCCCCGGCCACCGCGCCCGGTGCCGACGCCGACGCCCGCCGGCCCGTCGCGGCGCCGCGCCCGGCCCCGGACCACCTCGGCGCCCGCTGACGGCCCCTCGGCCCGGGGCGGGCCGGCGGGCCGCCCCGGGATGGGACGTCCCAGGGACGCGCATCCCCTGGCGGGACGACTGACGGGCCGTGGATCGTGAGCCGTGCCCGGAAGCGGGGACCGTCGCCCCACCAGGCGCGGTCCCCCGCCACGGTGGCTCGGGCGACTCGAAACTCCACCTGGGGGACTTCCATGCTCTCGAACCTGTTCAAGCGCGGTGCCGTCACCGCCGGCGCGGCCTGCCTCGCCGTCGCCACCCTCGGCGGCGTCGCGCACGCCGACCCGGGCGTTCCGTACATCAAGCCCAGCCAGCGCGGCGACGCCGTCGCCTGCGTGCAGATGGGCCTGCGGGACGCCGGCTACAACATCGACGTCGACGGGAAGTACGGCACGGCCACCTACACGGCGCTGACCGACTTCCAGGCCAACCGCAGCCTCCAGCCGGACGGCATCGTCGGCCCGAGGACCGGTGACCGCCTGTACTTCGACTACCTCGCCAAGTCGGGCAACGTGACGCAGAGCGAGCTCTGCGCCACCCTCATCCCCACCACCCGCTGACGCCGGGTACCCGCCTGACCACCCGAGGCCGCCGGCCCGCCGCTGCCCCCCAGCGCGCGGGCGGGCGGCCTCGGGTTCTGTGCGCTGGGGCGTGTCTTGTGGATCAGGCCAGGCCCGCGACGCCAGGGCACGCACCTCGCCGCGTTGTCGTCGGTCGCCGATGGCCCCCAGCCTTCGGCCGG
>NZ_JBVHYH010000073.1:0-49799 GCF_055569135.1 Kitasatospora sp. NPDC029367 | reverse complement strand
CCGGTGCCGAAAGGGAGAAGCGAGGGAGCGACGAAGGAGCGAGGGAGCGCCGACCGTCGGCACCGGGTCAGAGCGCCCCGGAGGCGAGCGGGCGAATCAAGGACAGAGCACCACCTGGCCGGCGTAGGCGAGGCCGCCGCCGAAGCCGAAGAGCAGGACCGGGTCGCCCGGGGAGAGCTCGCCGCGCTCGACCAGCTTGGAGAAGGCGAGCGGGATCGAGGCGGCCGAGGTGTTGCCGGAGTCGACCACGTCCCGGGCCACCACCGCGTCGGCGAGGCCCAGCTTGGCGGCGATCGCGTCGATGATCCGCAGGTTGGCCTGGTGCGGGACGAAGCCCTTGAGCTCCGACGGGTCGATCCCGGCCCGCTCGCAGGCCTGCCGGGCCAGCGGGGCGAGCTGGGTGGTGGCCCAGCGGAACACCGACTGGCCCTGCTGGCTGATCACCGGGTCCCACCCGGTGATCACCACGGCGTCGCCCCGTTCCGGCTCGGAGCCCCAGACCACCGGTCCGATGCCCGGCTCGGCGCCCTCCTCCTGGGCCTCGACCACCGCGGCGCCCGCACCGTCGCCGAAGATCACGCAGGTGGAGCGGTCGGTCCAGTCGAGCGTGTCGGACATCCGTTCGGCGCCGATCACCAGCGCGCGCCGCGCCGCACCGGCCCGGATCGCGTGGTCGGCGGTGGCCAGCGCGTAGGAGAAGCCGGAGCAGACCGTGTTGATGTCGTACGCGGCGGGCGCGCGGACGCCCAGCCGGGCAGCCACCGCGGCGGCGGTGTTGGGGCTGCGCTCGATCGCGGTGCAGGTGGCGACCACGACCAGGTCGATCTCCGCCGCCGTCCGGCCGCTGTTGGCCAGCGCCTTCTGCGCGGCCTCGGTGGCGAGGTCGACCAGGGTCTCGCCCTCGGCGATGTGCCGGGTGCGGATCCCCACCCGGGTGCGGATCCACTCGTCGTCGGTGTCGACGAATGCCGCCAGATCGTCGTTGGAGAGCACCTTGGGAGGCTGGTAGTGCCCGAGTGCCACAATGCGCGAACCGCTCATGCTGCCATGGAACCGGGTTACCCGCTGGTCAGCCGGGCACGACCGGCTACAGGATCCACACCGGGGAACTGTAGGGGGTCCACAAGACCCTTGGGGCGCCTGGGCCCGGGTGTACGCCGAGGTCAGGCGGCCAGCGAAGTGGCGTCGCCCATCACGATCACCGGGTGGGCGGCCGGGTCCAGGGTGCGGATGAGCTGGGCCATCTTGTCCTCGGGTATCGACACGCAGCCGTGGGTCGGGCCGTCGTGGTCGACGTGCAGCCAGATGCCGCCGCCCTTCTTGCTGCCCATCGGACGGCGCATGTCGAGCGGGGAGCTGCCGGCGACCCGGTTGTAGTTGATCGCGACCACGTAGTCGAAGGAGCCGGCCAGCTGGTCGCCGAAGAAGCCCGTCCCGGAGACCACGAAGCTCGCGTCCTTGTCGTACGGGAGCTTGCTGCCGGGGTTGTCCTTCTTGCCGCCGGCGTCGGTGAGGTCGAAGACGCCGATCGGGCTGCGCAGGTCGCCCTCGTTGTGGTCGGTGGTCCAGCCGTTCTTGCCGTTGTGGCCCTGCCAGGTCTCACCGGCCAGCCAGCGGCCCTCGGGGGTGCGGGTCCACAGGGTGACGCTGTTCTTGTCGGTGTCCTTGCCCTGGCCGGTGGCGACCACGACCTGGGTGGTCGCGGCGGGGATCTTCGCGGTGAAGGCGGCCCCGAGGCCGGGTATCGCGGCCAGCGAGCCGTCCGGGCGGGTCTCGCTGCGGCCGGCGGCCGCGGGGGCGGCCTGCCGGTCGGCGGCGGCCTGGACGGCCGCGGGGGCGGGCGTGACGGGCTGGTCGGGCTTGCTGACGCCCTCCGGTCCGGGGCCGTCGGCGGCCGCGGCGACGGACTTGGCGCCGTCCTGGCCGACGGTGTACCAGCCGGCGGCGGCCGCGACCAGCAGCGCGGTGCCGGCCATCACGGCCTTGCCGTGTCGTTTCTGCTTCGCCTTGCGCCGCCGGCCCCGGGCGGCGGCCCGGCCACCGGACTCGGGGGCCGCGGCGACGATGGGCGTGACGGAGGCGAGGGGCGCGAGGGGCGCGACCGGTTCGGGCTGCTGCTCGTACACCGGCTGCTCGTACAGCGGCTCCTGATACGCCGGCTCCTCGTACACCGGCTGCTCGTACACCGGCTGCTCGTACAGCGGCTCCTGGTACGCCGGCTCCTGGTGGGCGGGCTCCGGCTCGACGACGTACGGCTGGAAGGGCTGGAAGGGCTCGAACGGCTGCTCGTACGCCCCGGAGTACCCGTCGGCCGGCTGGTGGTACTCGCCGTAGTACTCCTGCGGAGCGGGCTGCGGGACGGCCTGCGGGTACGGCTCGTACGCCTGGTACGGCGCCCCGTGCGACTGCTGCGGCACCCCGTACCCCGGCTCCGGCATCGGCTCGTACGGCGGGTACTCGGTGGCGCGATGGGAACCGGACATGCCGTCGATCCTGCCAAACGCCGTACCCGTTGGTAAACCCGGGTCGCGTGCGAGAGCGGTGAAGACGCCGCCGCCCGGGCCGCGGGTGCGGTCCGGGCGGCGGAAGTGCGCAGGTCAGAGGCGCATCGCCTGCGGGGTCTCGCGACGCGTCAGGTCGGGGCCGTCGTACTCGCGGATGACCTCGTAGCGGGTGTTGCGCTCCACCGGGCGGAAGCCGGCGTCCCGGATCAGGCCGAGCAGGTCCTCGCGGCCGAGCTTGTTCGGGGTGCCAAAGTTGTCCGCGTCGTGGGTGATCTTGTACTCGACCACCGAGCCGTCCATGTCGTCCGCGCCGTGGCTGAGCGCCAGCTGGGCGGTGGTGACGCCGTGCATCACCCAGAAGACCTTGACGTGCGGGACGTTGTCGAAGAGCAGCCGGGAGACCGCGAAGGTCTTCAACGCCTCGGCGCCGGTGGCCATCTCGGTACGGGCCATCAGCCTGTTGCGCACGACGCCGTCCTTGGAGTCGTGGAAGTCGTGCTGGTAGCGCAGCGGGATGAAGACCTGGAAGCCTCCGGTCTCGTCCTGGAGCTCGCGCAGCCGCAGCACGTGGTCGACCCGGTGTCGGGGCTCCTCGATGTGGCCGTACAGCATGGTGGCCGGGGTCTTGAGGCCCTTGCCGTGCGCCAGGCGGTGGATCCGCGACCAGTCCTCCCAGTGGGTGTCGTGGTCGACGATGTGCTGGCGGACCTCCCAGTCGAAGATCTCCGCGCCGCCGCCGGTCAGCGACTCCAGACCGGCGTCGATCAGCTCGTCCAGGATCTCGTCGGCGGGCAGGCCGCTGATCTTCTCGAACCAGTGGATCTCGGTGGCGGTGAAGGCCTTCAACGAGACGTTCGGCAGCGCCGCCTTGAGCTCCCGCAGCGAGCGCGGGTAGTAGCGCCACGGCAGGGTGGGGTGCAGGCCGTTGACGATGTGCAGCTCGGTGAGGGACTCGCTCTCCATCGCCTTGGCGAGGCGGACGGCCTCCTCGATGCGCATCGTGTAGGCGTCCTTCTCGCCCGGCTTGCGCTGGAACGAGCAGTACGCGCAGGACGCGCTGCAGACGTTCGTCATGTTGAGGTGGCGGTTGACGTTGAAGTGGACGACGTCGCCGTTCTTCCGCGTCCGCACGTGGTGGGCCAGCCCGCCCAGCCAGGCCAGGTCGTCGCTCTCGTAGAGCGCGATCCCGTCCTCGCGGGTCAGCCGCTCACCCGCGTAGACCTTCGCCTCCAGCTCGCGCTTGAGCCCTGCGTCCATGCGGTGCCCCGCCTCCTCAGACATTCGATTCCTTACCGGAGACGAGGTTACGCCTAGGCCGCGAGCAGCTCGGCGAGCAGGCCCGGGTCGATGTTGCCGCCGCTGACCACGGCGGCCACCGTCCGGCCGCCGGTCTCGGCGGCGCGGTGGAAGTACGCGGCCGGGGCGACCGCGCCGGAGGGCTCGGCGACCAGCCGGCCGCGGCGGGCCAGCAGGGCGACGGTGGCGCGGATCTCGTCCTCGGTGACGGTGACGATGTCGTCGACGTAGGCGGTGAGGTGCTCGTACGGCAGCACGCCCACCGAGGGGGTGCGCAGCCCGTCCGCGACCGTCCGGTAGGTGTCGGCGACCGGCCACTCCACCCGGCGCCCGGAGCGCAGGCTCTCCCGGGCGTCGGCGGCCAGCTCCGGCTCCACCCCGATCACCCGGACGCCCGGGCGGGTGAGCTTGAGCGCGGCGGCCGTCCCGCTGATCAGGCCGCCGCCGCTGACCGGCACCAGCACGGTGTCCAGCCCGGCCGGGGCGTCCTCGGCGATCTCCAGGCCCACCGTGCCCTGGCCCGCGATGATGAACGGGTCGTCGTACGGCGGCACCCAGACGAAGCCGTGCCGCTCGGCCAGCTCGCCGGGCAGGGCGTCCCGCTCCCCCGGTGGGACGAGGATCACCTCGGCGCCGAACGCCCGGGTGGCCTCGACCTTCACGGCGGGCGAGGTGTCCGGCATCACGATCACGGCCTTGAGGCCGAGCAGCTGCGCCGCGTAGGCCACCGCCTGCGCGTGGTTGCCGCTGGACTGGGCGACCACCCCGCGGGCGCGCTCCTCCGGGGTGAGCGCGGCCAGCCGGTTGTAGGCGCCGCGGGTCTTGAAGGCCCCGGTCGGCTGGAGGTTCTCGGGCTTGAGCCAGAGCCGCCGCCCGTCCTCGGACGCCCAGGGGGCGGGGACCAGCGGGGTGCGCACCGCGACCCCGGCGATCCGCTCCCGAGCGGCGTGCAGCTCCTCCAGACCGACCAGTGCCATGCCGTCACTCTCCTTCGGGGGGGAGCTCGCTCACCCGGTTCTCCCACTTCGTGGAGAGTACGACGGTGGTGCGGGTGCGGGCCACGCCCTTTGTGCCCGAGATCCGCTTGACCACCGACTCCAGGCCGGCCACGTCGGCCACCCGGACCTTGAGCATGTAGGAGTCGTCACCCGCGATGAACCAGCAGTCCTCGACCTCGTTGAGGTCCTTGAGCCGGAACGCGACGTCCTCGTGGTCGGCTGCGTCGGTCAGTTGGAGACCGATCAGGGCCGTGACGCCGAAGCCGAGCGAGGCCGGGTTGACCGTCGCCCGGTAGCCGGTGATCACACCGGCCTGCTCCAGGCGGTTGATGCGGTCCGTGACGCTCGGGCCGGAGAGTCCGACCAGTCGGCCCAGCTCGGCGTAGGACGCACGGCCGTTCTCCCGGAGCGCCTGGATGAGCTGTCTGTCCACCGTGTCCATATACCGTCCGCGTCCTTCCGAACCTCACCAGACCCACAGATCATTATCCGGATTCAAAGGCGCCGTGCGCTGAACGACCCGGATATCGCAGAGAAGATACTCTCCCGCCCTCGCTCTCCTTACTCCCCCTCAGGTCGAGCGGCGTCCCCGTCGCCCGGCTTGCGGGCGGCCGCGCCCAACTCGCCCTCCCAGCGCAGGTACAGGGAGTGCGGCACGCCGACGGCGTCCAGCACCCGGCCGGCCACGAAATCCACCAGTTCGCGCACGGTGGAGCCGCCGGCGTAGAAACCGGGCGAGGCGGGGAGCACGACGGCGCCCTGCGCGTCCAGCTCCACCAGGTGCTTCAACGTCACCCCGTTGAGTGGCGCCTCGCGCACGCAGACGACGAGCGGACGGCGCTCCTTGAGGGTGACGCTGGCCACCCGCTGGAGCAGGTCCTTGCTCAGGCCGAGCGCGATCCCGGCCACCGCGCCGGTGGTCGCCGGGACCACCAGCATCCCCTTGGCCGGGTACGAGCCGCTGGACGGGCCGGCCGCGAAGTCCCCGGCCGGCCAGTAGCGGACGTCGTCCAGGCCCTCGTCCGTCCCCAGCCACCGGGCGAGGTCGGCGCGCCAGTGGGCGTCCCGGAAGGAGATCCCGGTCTCGTCCAGGATGGTGAGCCGGGCGGCCCGACTGACGATCAGGTCCACCGCCTCACCGGCGGCGAGCAGCGCCCGGATCACCGAGGCCGCGTACGGCGTCCCCGACGCTCCCGAGACCCCGACCACCCACGGCTGACGCTTCGCAGTTCCCATGGAGACAATTCTGTCCCGCCCCCACCTGCGGCTCCGCCCCGGGCACGGCGGAGCGGGCCCGCGCGGGCGCTCCCCCTGGGAGGATGGGCGCATGGCAGCGACCCTCGTCGACCTCACCCATCAGGTGACCACCGCGATGCCGGTCTACCCCGGCGACCCGGCCGTCCTGCTGGAGCCCGCGCTCACCACCGCCACGGCGGGGGTGAACGTGCTGGCCCTGCACCTCGGCTCGCAGTCCGGGACGCACGTGGACGCGCCGTACCACGTGGACGTCACCTGGCCGACCCTGGACGGGCTGCCGCTGGAGCGGTTCACCGGCCCGGCCGTGGTCGCCGACCTGCGCGGGCTGGAGCCCCGGACGGCCGTCACCCCCGACCTGCTGGCGCCGGCGCTGGCGCGCTGCGCCGAGGGCACCGTCCTGCTGCTGGCCACCGGCTGGGCCCGGCACTGGGGCACCGACGCCTACCTGGCCCACCCCAGCCTGACCGCGGCCGCCGCCGAGGCGATCGTGGCCGCCGGGGTGCGGACGGTCGGCGTGGACGCGCTGAGCGTGGACCCCACCCCCGACCCGGGGCCGGAGCACCCGGCGGTCGCCGCGCTGCTCGCCGACCTCACCGACGAGCACGACGGGCCCGACCCGGTGGAGGAGCCGACGCTGGCCGCCCACCGGGTGCTGCTGGGCGCGGACGGCGGCGGGGTGATCGCCGAGAACCTGACCGACCTGCGGGCGCTGCTGGCAGCGCAGGAGGCCGGTCTGCCGGTGGAGGTGTCGCTGTTCCCGCTGCGCCTGGTGGCCGCGGACGGGGCCCCGGTGCGGGCGGTGGCCCGGCTGGGCTGACCGGCCCGACCGGGGCCGCACTTGGTCTAGACCAACTCCGATGGCGCCACTAGGCTTTCCGGCCATGGCTGAGATCATCGGAGTGATCGAGCGACTCTGGCGCTACCCCGTGAAGTCCACCGGCGGCGAGCGGCTCGACTCCGTCGACGTGGACGTGCGCGGCCTGGCCGGGGACCGCCTCTACGCCGTCCGCGACGCCTCCGGGAAGCTCGGCTCGGGCAAGACCACCCGCCGCTTCCGCCGGATGGACGGGCTGCTGCGGCTCTCCGCCCGGCTCGGCCGCCGGATCGACGGCCCCGAACTGTTCGACCCGCTCGGCCGCCCGGTCGACCACCCGACCGCCTTCCTGCGCGCCTACCTCCAGCGCGAGGACGTCGAACTCGCCCGCGAGGACGGCGTCCCGCACTTCGACCGACTGCCCGTCAGCGTGCTCAGCACCGCCACCCTGGACTGGGTCCGCGAGGCCGTCCCCTTCGCCGCGGTCGACGAACGCCGGTTCCGCCCCAACATCGTGCTGCGCACCCCGCCGGGCACCCCGCCCTTCGTCGAGGACGCCTGGCTCGGCCGGCAGGCCCGCGGCGGGGCCCCGGACAGCGCCCGGCTCGCCTTCGTCTCCTCCAGCGAGCGCTGCGCGATGAGCGGCGCCCCGCAGCCCGGCCTGCCGCACGCTCCGGAGATCCTCAAGACGATCGTGCACGCCCACGACGGCCGGCTCGACGCCCTCGCCGAGGTCGCCGCCCCCGGGCGGCTGCGGCTCGGCGACCGGCTGGTGCTGGACTGAGTCCTGGCCAGGGCGCCGGTGAAACTGCAGGTCAGAGCGGTTTCAAAGATTCTCCGAAAAAGTTCTGAACTCACCTGCAACCCCCCGGGCCCTTGCACGTCTATGTGAGTGAGCGGCGGGGGAACCCGCCCGAGCGGACCGCAGGCGACACCGGGGACACCACCCCGGACCTCAGGTCCGATCCGTACCGTGCTGATCGACCAGCAGCGGAAAGCTGCCGGTGAAACACCCTGGGGGGTATCCCGAATGTCCGTCGTGCGCGCACGCCGTTCCCGCTCCGCCGTCGTCACCGCCGCCACCCTCGGCGTGCTGCTCGCCACCGGCGCCGTGGTCTCCTCCCCGGCCGCCTACGCCGCCGACGCCCCGGCCGCCGCCACCGCCTCCGCCGCGCCGACCGCCCCGAAGGCCGCGGCCGAGGCCGGCCAGCCGTCGCTGACGGTCAACACCCCTGAGTCGTTCGGCAACGGCGGGGAGCCGGTCGAGTTCTCCGAGACCGTCACCAACCCCGGCACCGCCGACGCCTCGTACAAGCTGTGGTTCGACGCGAGCAACCCGGAGGCCCAGTCCGGGAACCAGCTCACCGTCGACTACCGCGACGCGGACGGCGCCTGGAAGCCGGTCGACCTGGCCTTCACCAACTCCGGCGGCCACTTCACCGGCGGGATCCCGACCGCTCTGACCGTCGCCGGCGGCGCCACCAAGACGGTCCAGCTGCGTCTCGGCCTCCCGATCAGCAACAACTGGGGCAACCACGACCTGCCCATCAAGCTCGACTCCACCGTCCTCGACGCCTCCGGCCACACCGCTCTCGCCGAGAGCACCAAGACCGTGACGGCCAAGGCCCTCACGGTGCAGGTCGGGAACGCGCCGACCACCGCCGTCGCCGGCGGCGCCCCGGTCGAGTTCGACGTCACGGTGACCAACCCCAGCGCCGCGCGCTACACCGACGTCGCCAAGGTCATCGAGGCCGACAAGCGCAGCAAGCTCCAGGTGCAGAACGCGGACGGCAGCTGGGAGACCGTCACCGCGGCCCCCGACCAGTCGGGCCGGGTCCTCTACCACCTCACCGCGGACAAGACCCTCGCCCCCGGTGCCTCCTTCACCCGGCACGTCCGCCTCTCCTTCACCGCCGACGCCCCGACCGGCACCACCTACATCCACCCGTGGGCCATGCTCGGCGAGGGCGGGGCGTTCATGCCCGTCGTCTGCGGCCCGCAGTTCGTCGCGATCAACCTCACCTCCGGCCCGACCCTGTCGGTGCAGCCGCCGTCGTCCATCGGCAACTCCGGCAAGCCGGTCGAGTTCACCGAGACCGTCACCAACCCGGGCAGCACCGACGCCACGTACACGCTGAAGCTGAACGTCAGCAACCCGGCCGCGCGCAGCACCGGCCGCTTCGCCGTCGACTACCGTGACGCCGACGGCACCTGGAAGCCCGTCACGCTGAACTTCAGCCAGGGCGAGAAGACCTTCAACTTCAGCGGTGAGATCCCGGGCGTGTCGGTCGCCGCCGGCACCGCCAAGACCCTCCAGCTGCGCCTCTCCGCCCCGGTCAACAACGACTGGCCCAACGCGCACGGGACCGTCACGCTCCACTCCGCGATCGTGGACGGCGCGAACACGGTCGTGTCGGAGAGCACCAAGGACGTCGAGATGAAGAGCCTCGGCCTGACGGTCAAGAACGCGCCGAGCACCGCCGCGATCGGCGGCGCCCCGGTCGAGTTCGACTTCACCGTGGACAACCAGAGCGCCTCGGACTACGACAACCTCTCCCCCGTGGTGGTCGCCGACCGGAACAGCAAGCTCCAGGTGCAGCAGGCCGACGGCAGCTGGGCGGACATCACCGGCACGCCGAACGGCCAGGCCGGCGGTCCGCTGGTGTACCACCTCACCGCGGACAAGAACCTCGCGGCCAAGTCCTCCTTCACCAAGCACGTGCGCCTGGCCTTCACCGCCGACGCCCCGATCGGCCGGGTCTACGTCACCCCGGCGGTCATCCTCGCCGAGCAGCCGGCCGGCAGCCAGTACGCGGACGCGTGGGCCAGCGCCCAGGGCTTCTCCCTCGACCTGACCGCCACCCCGGCCGAGTACACGGGCAAGGGCACCGACCAGGGCACCGGCACCGCCGTCAAGGCCGGTCTCACCAGCACCACCGACACCGGCACCACCGACACCGGCAGCACGGCCGACAGCACCGGCGGCACCGGCGGCACCGCCACCACCGACACCCAGCTGGCCGGCGGCTCGCTCGCCCACACCGGCTCGGACGGCATGCTGGCCGCCGCCGCGGCCGCCGCCGGCCTGCTGGCCAGCGGCATCGGCGCGATCTTCTTCTCGCGTCGCCGCCGCAACGCCTGATCCCCGCTCCGCGCAGCACCCGAGCCCCGGCTCCCGGCACCGTCCGGGGGCCGGGGCTCGGCCGTTCCGACCGCCCTCAGCCGCGGACCAGGCAGAACGGGTGGCCGGCCGGGTCGGCGTAGACCCGCCAGCCGCCGGCGTCGTGCAGCCGCACCGCACCCAGGGCGAGCACCGCGGGCTCGGCGGCGTCGAGGTCCGGCACGTCGACGTCCAGGTGCGCCTGCTGCGGGTGTTCGGCGCTGCCCCAGCGGGGCGGGCGGTGGTCGGCGACGGCCTGGAAGCAGAGCACCCTGCCGTCGTCCAGGTGCAGGGTGGACCAGCCGTCGCCGAGCGACCAGCGGCGGTCCGGGCGGTCGACCTCGCCGCCGAGCAGTCCGGCGTAGAAGCGGGCGAGCGGGCCCGGGGCCGGGCAGTCGAGCACCAGGCACTGGAGGGAGCCGATCACGGGTTCTCCTCGGGGTCGGTCCGGTGGCCCGGCCCGGGCAGGGCGACCGCCCGGAGGTAGGCCTCGACGAACAGGTCCAGCGCCTCGTCCAGCGGCGGCAGTCCGGCGCCGAGCGCGGGCTCCAGCACCGGTCTCAGCAGGACGTGGTTGACCAGCGGGCCGAGCAGCAGCTGGACCAGCACCGGGAGCGGCAGCGGGCGCAGCCGCCCCGCCTCGACGTGCGGCAGCAGCAGGCGGGAGAGGCCGTCGAACAGCCGCGGCAGGTGGGCCGCCATCATCCGGGCGGCGGGGCCGTCCGGGCGGCCGAACAGGTCGGCGAAGACCGCCGGGACGACCCGCGGCTCGCCGTCGAAGGCCGCGGCGAAGGTGCGGTGGATCGCCCGGACGGTGTCCTCCAGGCTCTCCGGCGGGTCCGCGGCCAGCGTCTCCAGGTCCGGCAGCGGGCCGTACTGGAGGAAGACGGCGGCGAACAGGCCGTCCCGCCCCTCGAAGACGGTGTGCAGGCTGGGCAGCGAGCAGCCGGCCCGGTCGGCCACGGCGTCCAGGGTCACCCCGGCGAGGCCGCGTTCGGCGACCAGCCGGCCCGCCGCCTCGATCGCCCGCTCCCGCACCGGCGGCCGTCCGCCCGGGTCGACGCCGGCCTGCCGGACCGCCTCGTCCAACGGGGCCCGGGAGCCGCCGAGCCGGCGCAGCAGGGTGCTGCGCGACATCCCGGCCGCCGAGGCGATCGCCGTCAGCGGGACGTCCGCGACGTCCTGCCCCCGTTCCTTCGCCGCCGCCAGGGCGGCCGCCACCAGATCGTTCATGTGAGACATCGTACTACTTGACACCTGAGACGGTTCCAGAGATGCTCTATATGCAAGTTCCACCCAGGAGCGGCAAGGGATCGAAGGGGGAGAGCCATGAGCGTCGTCATCTCCGGAGGCGGACCGGCCGGAATGGTGCTGGGCCTGATGCTGGCCCGGGCGGGCGTCGAGGTGACCGTGCTGGAGAAGCACGCCGACTTCCTGCGGGACTTCCGCGGCGACACCGTCCACGCGTCCACCGTGCGCCTCATGGACGAACTGGGCCTCGGCCGGAAGTTCGCCGCCCTGCCGCAGAGCCGGCTCGGCAACATGGTGGTACCGGTGCCCGGCGTCGGCGAGGTCGCGCTGAGCGCCTTCGACCGGCTGCCCGCGCCGTACAACTACATCGCCATGATGCCGCAGTGGGACCTGCTCAACTTCCTGGTCGAGGAGGCGAAGCGGGAACCCGCCTTCACCGTGCGGATGAACACCGAGGCCACCGGACTGCTCCGGGAGCACGGCCGGGTGGTCGGCGTCCGCTACCGCACCCGGGACGGCGAGGAGGGCGAGCTCCGCGCCGACCTCACCGTCGCCGCCGACGGCCGGCACTCCACCCTGCGCCGGGAGGCCGGCCTGGTGCCCGAGGAGTACCCGGTGCCCTTCGACGTCTGGTGGTTCCGGCTCCCCCGGCACACCGACGAGCAGGCCGCGCCGCCCAGCCTCACCCCCGGCTTCGGCGAGCGCGAGATGGTCATCAGCCTGACCCGCGACGACTACTTCCAGATCGCCTACTTCAAGTCCAAGGGCTCCGACCCCCGGCTGCGCGCCGAGGGCATCGACCACTTCCGCGCCCGGATCGCCCGGCTCCTGCCGCAGTTCGCCGACCGGGTCGACCAGTTGGCCGGCCTGGACGAGGTCCACCTGCTCGACGTCAAGCTCAACCGGCTGGACCGCTGGTACGTCGACGGGCTGCTGCTGATCGGCGACGCCGCCCACGCGATGTCCCCGGCCGGCGGCGTCGGCATCAACCTCGCCATCCAGGACGCCGTCGCGGCCGCCACCCTGCTCGCCGAACCGCTGCGCCGCGGCCGACCGACCGTGGCCGCACTGGCCCGGGTCCAGCGGCGCCGCTGGTGGCCGACCGTGCTCATGCAGCGCCTCCAGCGGGTCCTGCACGCCGTCATGTTCGTCCCGGTGCTCACCGGCCGGCGCGCCGGGCCGCCGACCGCCTTCGCCGCGCTCGCCCGCCGGGTGCCCGTCCTCCGGACCGGCCTGTCCCGGCTGATCGCCATCGGGCCGCGCCCCGAACACGCCCCGGCCTTCGCCCGCCGGCCGTCCGCCTGACCGGGCGCCCGACCACCGGCCCGTGCACCGGCCCGTCCACCGGCTCGTGCACCGGCCGGTCCAGGCCCGCCCGAACAGCCCGCCCCGGACCGGCCGTTCGGGCGGGCGGTTTCCGGGGAACGACCCTCGGCATGACGATCCCTCACCGCCTGACCGGCACGGGCGCCCACCCCGTCCTCGTCCTGCACGACTGGTTCGGCACCAGCGCGGGCTGGGGCCCCTTCCTCGACTACCTCGACGGCAGGGCGTTCAGCTACGCCTTCCTCGACTACCGCGGCTACGGCGAGCGCAAGGACGTGACCGGCGCCTACACCCTGGCCGAGATCGCCGCCGACGCGCTCGCTCTCGCCGACCAACTCGGATGGGACCGCTTCTCGTTGGTCGGCCACTCGATGGGCGGCAAGGCGGCCCAGCAGGTCCTGGCCGAGGCCCCGCTGCGGGTGCGCAAGCTGGTCGGCCTGTCGCCGGTGCCGGCCGGGGCGTACCCGCTGGACGAGGCGGGTGAGGCGCTGTTCTACGGCGCCGCCGAGGACCGCGAGAAGCGGTACGCGATCCTCGACCTGGTCACCGGGCAGCGGGCGGGCCGGGTCTGGCTGGACCGGATGGTCGACCAGTCGCTGCGGCTGTCGACCGTCGAGGCCTTCGACGGCTACGTCCAGGACTGGACCACCGCCGACCTGGAGCACCGGATCAGCGGGAACCCCGTCCCGGTCAAGGTCATCGTCGGCGAGCACGACCTCGCGCTGACCGCCGACGTGATGCGCGGCACCTGGCTGGAGCACTACCCCAACGCCGAGTTGGAGGAGCTCGGCGGCAGCGGGCACTACCCGATGTACGAGGCGCCGGTGGCACTGGCGACCTCGATGGAGGCCTTCCTGCACAACTGAGCCGAGCGGCGGGGCCGACCCGTTCGGGAGGGCCCCGGCCGCAGGGGTCAGATGCCGAGGCCGCGGATGACCAGGTCGACCAGGGCGAAGAAGAACAGCGAGATGCCGACGAAGCTGTTCGTCTGGAAGAAGGCCCGGTTGAGCCTCGACAGGTCGTTCGGCTTCACGATGGTGTGCTCGTAGACGAAGGCGCCCGCGACGACGGCCAGGCCGATCCAGAACGCCGGGCCGGCGTCGGTGAGCACCGCGAACCAGCCCAGCAGCAGGGTGGTCAGGACGTGGCAGACCCGGGCGCCGCGGATGGCGGCCGGGACGCCGAAGCGGGCCGGCGGCGAACCGACGCCGTGCTCCCGGTCGGACTCGACGTCCTGGCAGGCGTAGATCAGGTCGAAGCCGCCGATCCAGATGCCGACCGCGACCCCGAGGACCACGGCCTCCCAGGACCAGCTGCCGGTCACCGCGAGCCAGGCGCCGACCGGGCCCATCGCCTGGGCCAGGCCGAGGATCGCCTGCGGGAAGTCGGTGAACCGCTTGCCGTACGGGTAGACGACCATCGGCACCACGGCCACCGGCGCGAGGGCCAGGCAGAGCGGGTTGAGCAGGGCCGCCGCGCCGAGGAACACCACCAGGGCGACCGCCGAGCCGACGTACGCGGTCCTCAACGAGACGGCGCCGGTGACCAGTTCGCGCCCGGCGGTGCGCGGGTTCCGGGCGTCGATCTCGCGGTCGATGATCCGGTTGGCGGCCATCGCGAAGGTGCGCAGGCCGACCATGCAGACGGTGACGATGAACAGTTCGCCCCAGTGCACCCGCTTGTCCGCCAGGAACATGGCGGTCAGCGCGGCGATGTAGGCGAAGGGCAGGGCGAAGACCGAGTGCTCGATCATCACCAGGCGCAGGAAGGCCCGCGTGCGCCCCGGGGTCTCGACCGCAGCCGTACTCACAGTCCGTACTCCTTCCAGCGACGGGTCACCAGTGCGGCCGTGGCCGGGTCCGAGGAGACCATCTCCGGCCAGCCGCCGTCCCGGGTGTAGCCCTCCTCGGGGAGCTTGCGGGTCGCGTCGATGCCCGCCTTGCCGCCCCAGAACTGCTGGTAGGAGGCATGGTCGAGGTGGTCGACCGGGCCCTCGACCACGGTGAGGTCGCGGCTGTAGTCGACGTTCCCGAAGGCCCGCCAGGCGACTTCCTGGTAGTCGTGGACGTCGCAGTCGGAGTCCACCACGATGATCAGCTTGGTGAGCGACATCATGTGGGCGCCCCAGATCGCGTGCATCGTCTTCTGGGCGTGCTTGGGGTACTTCTTGTCGATCGAGACGATCACGCAGTTGTGGAAGCCGCCGGCCTCGGGCAGGTCGTAGTCGACGATGTCCGGGATGATGATCTTGAGCAGTGGCAGGAAGAACCGCTCGGTGAACTTGCCCAGCGGGCCGTCCTCGGTCGGCGGGCGGCCGACCACGATCGACTGCAGGATCGGCCGGCGGCGCATGGTCACGCAGTCGATCGTCAGCGCCGGGAACGGCTCCTGCGGGGTGTAGAAGCCGGTGTGGTCGCCGAACGGGCCCTCGGGGAGCATCTCGCCGGGCTCCAGCCAGCCCTCCAGGACCACCTCGGCGTCGGCCGGGACCTGCAGCGGGACGGTCTTGCAGTCGACCATCCGGACCCGCTCGCCCGCGACGAAGCCGGCGAACAGGTACTCGTCGATGTCGCCGGGCAGCGGTGCGGTGGCCGCGTAGGTGACGGCCGGCGGGCAGCCGAAGGCGATCGCGACCGGGAGGCGCTCGCCGCGCTTGGCCGCGACGGCGTAGTGGTTGCGGCTGTCCTTGTGGATCTGCCAGTGCATCCCGATGGTGCGGCGGTCGTGCCGCTGGAGCCGGTAGAGGCCGAGGTTGCGGACGCCGGTGTCCGGGTCCTTGGTGTGGGTCAGGCCCAGGTTGAAGAAGGAGCCGCCGTCCAGCGGCCAGGTGAACAGCGCGGGCAGCTCGTCCAGGTTGACGTCGTCGCCGGTGAGCACGACCTCCTGGACCGGGGCGTCGCCTGCCTTCACGTGCCGCGGCGGGACGTGCGCCATCGAGGCGAGCTTGCCGAAGGCGTCCCGGAACCCGGTGAAGCCCTGCGGCAGTTCGGGCTTGAGCAGGCCGGCGATCTTCTCGGCGATGTCCTCCGGGCCCTTGAGGCCGAGCGACTTGGCGAGGCGCCGTTCGGTGCCGAAGACGTTCATCGCGAGCGGCATCGACGAACCCTTGACGTTCTCGAACAACAGCGCCGGGCCCTTGGCCTTCTGCACGCGATCGACGATCTCGCCGATCTCCAGGTGGGGGTCCACCTCCGCCTTGATGCGCTTGAGGTCGCCCTCGCGGTCGAGGGCCCGGAGAAACGAGCGGAGATCGTCGTATGCCATGCCTGTCAGTATCCGCCACCCGATAGCCTGGCTTGCGTCAAGGGCCCGGGAAGGCGCCCGCCGCTACCGCCCTCGACGGGGGAGATCGCAGCCGTGCTGAGGATTCTTCTGACCATCGTCCTGCCGCTCGCGCTGTGGGTGTGGGCGTTCATCGACTGCCTGGTCACGCCCGAGGGGGAGGTCAGGCACCTGCCCAAGCCGATCTGGCTGATCATCGTGCTGCTCTTCCCGCCGCTCGGCCCGATCGCCTGGCTGGTGGCCGGGAAGCAGCGCGGCTTCCTGCGCACGGGCGCGCCGGACGGGCGGACGGCGGCCGACGGCCGGAGCGGTTCCGCCGCCCCGCGCCGCGGACGGCCGGTGGCCCCGGACGACGACCCGGAGTTCCTGGCCTCCCTCGGGAACGAGTCCGCGAAGAAGGACGAGTCCCCGAGGAGTGGGTCCTTGCAGGGGAACGACAAGGACCACGAGGAGATGCTCCGCCGCTGGGAGGCCGATCTGCGCCGCCGGGAGCAGGAACTGCGCGGCGGGGAAGAGCCCGAGGACGGGCGAAAGAGCTGATCGGAGCGGTTCCGCCGCTCCCCCGGACAGCCCACCCGGGCAGCTGCGGGTGGGCTGCGGCCTTTTTGGCGCTTCCCTACGACCGGGAGGCCCCCGGCCCTGATCGCCCCGCTCCCGGCGGCGCGGTCCAGCCGTCCTCGAGCGGTACTCCGGACGGCCGTCCCACACTGCTGGAGGACGGTCCTGACCTGCGCTTTCCTTCATGCTCAGGTCATCGGACCATCATCCGCCCGACAACCCCCGGTATTCGAACGGCCACCGAGCGCACAGTCCTCGGGTCGACCGCTTCTGTACAGGCCTGACAGCTAAACGAACTCGACCTTGTACGGAATCGACGCCGAAACCTGCGCACGGCCCCTCGTAGAGTCATAAGTGAAGAAGTTGATTCGCAGCTGGGGGTACAGCAGACGCTGGCTGTCGGACAGTTCCCTCACCCTTGGAGTGGTTCGAGATGACGGTTGTGCATGAGGCGCCGGTCGGCGGCGAGGTCCCCGAGGTCCCGGCCGATGCCAAGGGGCGGGTCGCCGAGCTCCACGAGCTCCGCGAGCAGGTGCGCCGCGGCCCGAGCGACAAGGCCACCGAGGCCCAGCACGCGAAGGGCAAGCTGACCGCCCGCGAGCGCATCGACCTGCTGCTGGACGAGGGCTCCTTCCGCGAGGTCGAGCCGCTGCGCCGGCACCGTGCCCAGGGCTTCGGCCTGGAGGCCAAGAAGCCGCACACCGACGGCGTGGTCGTCGGCTGGGGCACCGTGCACGGGCGCACCGTGTTCACCTACGCGCACGACTTCCGGATCTTCGGCGGCGCCCTGGGTGAGGCCCACGCGCAGAAGATCCACAAGATCATGGACATGGCCATCGCGGCCGGCGCCCCGCTGGTCTCGCTGAACGACGGAGCCGGCGCCCGCATCCAGGAGGGCGTCACCGCCCTGGCCGGTTACGGCGGCATCTTCCAGCGCAACACCAAGGCCTCCGGCGTCATCCCGCAGATCTCGGTGATGCTCGGCCCGTGCGCCGGCGGCGCCGCGTACTCCCCCGCGCTGACCGACTTCGTCTTCATGGTCCGCGAGACCTCCCAGATGTTCATCACCGGCCCGGACGTGGTCCAGGCCGTGACCGGCGAGAAGATCAGCCAGAACGGCCTGGGCGGCGCCGACGTGCACGCCGGCGTCTCGGGCGTCTCGCACTTCGTCTACGACGACGAGCAGTCCTGCATCGAGGAGGTCCGCTACCTCCTGTCGCTGCTGCCGCAGAACAACCGCGAGATGCCGCCGTCCGTGGTCAGCGAGGACCCGGTCGAGCGCCGCAACGACAGCCTGCTGGACCTGGTGCCCGTCGACGGCAACCGCCCGTACGACATGCGCAAGGTGATCGAGGAGATCGTCGACCACGGCGAGTTCCTGGAGGTCCACGAGCGCTGGGCCACCAACGTGCTCTGCGTGCTGGCCCGGGTCGACGGCCACGTCACCGGCATCATCGCCAACCAGCCGCAGTCGCTGGCCGGCGTGCTCGACATCAACGCCAGCGAGAAGGCCGCTCGCTTCGTCCAGATGTGCGATGCCTTCAACATCCCGCTGGTCACCCTGCTGGACGTGCCCGGCTTCCTGCCCGGCGTCGACCAGGAGCACGGCGGCATCATCCGGCACGGCGCCAAGCTGCTGTACGCCTACTGCAACGCCACCGTGCCGCGCATCTCGCTGATCCTGCGCAAGGCCTACGGCGGCGCCTACATCGTCATGGACTCCCGCTCCATCGGTGCGGACCTGTCCTACGCCTGGCCGACCAACGAGATCGCGGTGATGGGTGCCGAGGGCGCCGCCAACGTCATCTTCCGCCGCGAGATCAACGGCGCCGACGACCCGGACGCCATGCGCGCCGAGAAGATCAAGGAATACAAGAGCGAGCTGATGCACCCGTACTACGCGGCCGAGCGCGGCCTCGTGGACGACGTCATCGACCCGGCGGAGACCCGCCAGGTGATCGCCTCCGCCCTGGCGATGCTCCGTACCAAGCACGCCGACCTGCCCAGCCGCAAGCACGGCAACCCGCCGATGTAGCAGCGGCGCGGTTCGCAGCAGCAGGCCGTACCGAGCACCGCCACACACCACAGCAACCGGGGGAGAAACCAAGGACATGACCGCTTCCGCCGAACCACTCGTCCGCGTCGTCCGCGGCAGCCTCTCCGACGAGGAGCTCGCCGCCCTGACCGCCGTCCTGATGGCCCGCGCCGCCGTCGCGCAGCAGGCCTCGGCCGCCGCGCAGGTGGAGCCGATCGCCAACTGGCAGCGCCTGGAGCGCCGCCCGGCCTACTACTCGCCGGTCAGCTGGCAGCAGGCCGCCTGACGCTTCCGGGCCCCGGGCCCCGAGTCCGACCTCGACGGCCGGTCACCCCCATCGGGTGACCGGCCGTCGGGCTGTCCGGCGCGTGCTCCGCCGGCCGCCGCGGCACCGGCACCCGGGCGCCCCGGCACCGTTCGTTCCCGTCCGACCGGGCCCGGAGCGGCTCGGTAGGATACCTACCGGACGGTTCACGCCCGTCGCCCCGTCGGCCCCCATAGGATCGGCCGCTGCCGAGGTACAGAACTTTCCAGGGAGGCTGCGATGGCCAGGCAGGCCCGCGCGCTGGCAACCCGCCAGGCGGTACTCCTCGCGGCGGCCGAGGTGTTCGACGAGCGGGGCTACGCCGCCGCCACGATGGCCGAGATCCTGGAGCGGGCCGGTGTCACCAAGGGCGCGCTGTACTTCCACTTCCACTCCAAGGAGGAGCTGGCGCTCGCCGTGATCGAGGGCCAGGGCGCCTGGATCGCCACCTGGGAGCCCTCCTCGGACAGCCCGGTGCAGACCCTGATCGACCTCGGGTACGCGTTCGCCCGCGCGCTCCAGGAGGACCCGCTGGTACGCGGCAGCATCCGGCTGACGATCGAGCACGGCAGCTTCACCCAGCCGCAGATCGCCGCCTACCAGGGCTGGATGGACCTGGTGGGCGCGCTGTTGGAGCGCGCCCGGGAGGCCGGCGACCTCCACCCGGGGGTCGACCTGGTGGCGGCCTCCGGCGTGATCACCGGCGCCGTGACCGGGATCCAGCTGAGCTCCCAGGTGCTGGCCGACCGGCAGGACCTGATCAAGCGGATGGCCGACCTGTGGACGCTGCTGCTCCCGGGCCTCGTCCAGCCGCACGCCCTGGCCCGGCTGAGCGTCGCCGAACGCCGCTGAGCGCGGCCGGGGCGCGGCTGAGCGCGGCCGGGGTGCGGGGCCCTGGTCGAATCCAGGTCAGACCCGGTAGCCCGCGCAGTCGTCCGGCCCCACCAGGGCCGGCAGGGCGGCCTCCCAGAGTCGCCGGACGGCCTCCGGCGCCGGTCGGCCCGGCTCCTCGGCGGCCAGCAGCACCTGGCCGGCCGCCACCGCGGTGAGCAGTTCGGCGCAGGCCCGCCGGTCCGCCCCGGGGCGCAGCTCCCCGGCCCGTTCGGCGCGCTCCAGCAGCCGCTGGACGACGGCGGCGAGGCTGCGCCAGGCGGCGCCCGGTCCGACGCAGCCGTCCGCCGGCCGCAGGCCCTGGCGGCCGAGCCGGACGCCGGCCCGCACCACCACGTCCTCGCGCAACAGCCGGGCCAGTTCGTACGAGAAGTCGATCAGCCCCTGGACGGCCCGGTCCTCGGTGCGCAGGGCGCGCAGCGCGGCCGCACCGATCTCCCGCCCGGCGGCGGCCCGCACGCCGTCGGCCAGGGCCTGCTTGGAGACGAAGTGGAAGTAGAGGGCGCCCTTGCTCACCCCGGCCCGGCGACTGATGTCGACCAGGCTGGCGGCCTCGAACCCGGCCCCCGCGAAGGTGTCCGCGGCGGCGAGCAGCACGGCCTGCCTGGTCCGCCCCGCGCGTTCCTGCTTGACCACTGATCCCCCCGGACTCCGCCGGACGCGTTCCCCGCCCCACCGGCCGCTGTCGGCGCGCCCTCGGTCGGAGGCGACGCCTCGCATGCGGAGGGCACTGGCCGAAACCGCATGGTTGGTATCTAATCTAGCGCCTGTGTCGACCCCGCCGTCCAGCGGGGACCACCCCCGCCCAAGGTCTGCCGTCCCCGCATCGGGCATTCCCGCAGACCAGAGGCCGGGTAGCGTGGTCAGTCCGGGTCTTGCGACGGGCCACCCCCGGCCGCAGAAGACAAACCGGGTGGTATGTATGTTTTGCTGTGGGGCGTCCGTGGCGGACGCTCGACCGACACCCTGGAGCTGGGGCCAGTCATGCCATTGATCGTAGAGCCGGACGCCCACGGCCCGTACGCCCACCCCGGCACCGGCTACGGCACCCCCTCCGGCACCCACCCCGGCACCGGCTACGACTTCCACGACCGGACCGTCTCCCGGCACCTGGTGCACCGCGCCTCGGTCTCCGAGGTCTTCCTCACCGGCTGGCAGGCCACCGGCCCGTACGACTTCCTGCTCGGCGCCCAGTGGCCCCGGCTGCACGGCTTCTACCGGCTGCCCGGGGACCGCTACCACGACCCGGTGCTGATGGCCGAGACCGTCCGGCAGGCCGGGCTGCTGATCGGCCACGCGGGCTTCGGGGTGCCGCGCGACCACCACTTCGTCATGGAGGAGCTCGGCTACGCCCTCGGCGAGCCCGGCCTGCCCGGCCTCGCGGTGACCGCCGACCCGGCCTCGCTGATGCTCACCGTCGGCTGCCAGGACGTCCGGATGCGGCACGGCCGGCTGGCCTCGCTGCGGGTGCACGCCGAGGTCGCCCGGGACGGCCTGCGGATCGGCCACGGCGCCGGCCAGCTGCGGGTGGTCACCCCTGCCTCGTACCGGCGGCTGCGCGGCCCCGGCCGCGGCGCCGTCACCCCGCCGCGCCCGCCGGAGCCGGCCGCACCCGAGCTGGTCGGCCGGGCCCAGGCCGCGGACGTGGTGCTCAGCCCGACCCTGCGGCCGGACACCTGGCTGCTGCGCGCCGACGCCGGGCACCCGGTGCTGTTCGACCACGAGCTCGACCACGTGCCCGGGATGCTGGTGCTGGAGGCCGCCCGGCAGGCCGCCCAGCGGCTGCACCACCCCGAGCCGGTGGTGCCGGTCGAGCTGGTGACCGCCTTCGACCACTACATCGAGCTGGACCGGCCGTGCTTCGTACGGGCCGTCCGCGAGCGGGCACCGGACGGCCGCCGCACCCCCGTCCTGGTGCGGCTGCTCCAGGACGGGCGGACGGCGGCCGAGTGCCGGCTGCTCACCGAGCCGGTCGACGGTCCGCGGGTGCCGGTCCGGCGGGACGCCTTCGAGGGGCGCCCCACCGCGACCGGCCTGCTGCCGCTGGCGAGTTGAGGCCCGGCGGGCCGGTGCCGCGGCGGGCCGGGGTCCTGGTTCAGGCGGCCACCAGTGCGGCGGGCCGGCGCCCGGCGTGCATCACGCTGAGGTTGGCCGCCAGCCGGACCGGGTCCTGGGCCAGCCAGAGCCGCAGCGCCGCGCCCAGGGCCGCGCTGGCCGACTCGATCCGGACCTCGGTGATCTGGGCGATCCGGGCCGCGCCGGGCACCAGCAGATCGGCCAGTGCGGTCGGCAGCCAGACCGTCAGCGCGCACGGCGCCGGCGTCGCGAGGGCGCCCAGCAGCCGGTAGGCGTCCCCCGGTGCGCTGAGCGTGGGGATGATGTCCAGCAGAGCGTCGGCCACCACTTCGGACACGTCGCTCCGGTGTCCCTGGGCGAGCCGTCGGAGCAACATGCGCTCGGCGGCGGTGATTCGGACGGTCAGCATGACCTCGTCGCACTCCATTGCGCGATCTCCTCCTCGTTCCTCCCCGTACCGGCACGGACGGCCGGCACGTCTTACCCCTGGTGCACCTCGGCCCGGCGATCTCGTGCGGAAAGCCGGGCCGGTGGGTGCGTGCCTCCGGTCAGATCCCCGCGTACGAGTGCTTGCCGGTGACGAAGATGTTGACGCCGTAGTAGTTGAAGAGCCAGCAGCCGAAGGCGGCCAGCGCCAGGTACGCGGCCTTGCGGCCCTTCCAGCCGGCCGTGGCGCGGGCGTGCAGGTAGCAGGCGTAGGCGACCCAGGTGATGAACGACCAGGTCTCCTTCGGGTCCCACTCCCAGTACTTGCCCCAGGCGGCCTCGGCCCAGATCGCGCCCGCGATGATGGTGAACGTCCACAGCGGGAAGATCAGGGCGTTGATCCGGTACGACAGCTTGTCGAAGGTGGCCGGGGCGGGCAGGCGGTTGCAGACCGACACCCGGACCCGGGCCAGCGCGATCCGGGCCTTGCCGTACTTCGCCTCGGCCGACCGCGCCGCGCCGGGCCGCAGGAACTCGTAGAAGCCGGCGTCGGCCTTCTTCCGGAACGAGTCCTGGAACAGGTACAGCAGCGTGGCGATGAACGCCGCGTAGAAGGAGCCGCCGCAGAAGATCGCGGTGGAGACGTGGATCGCCAGCCAGTACGAGTGCAGCGCCGGGACGAGCTGCTCCGAGTCGGTGTACAGCACCTGGGTGGCGATGCCGAGGGTCAGCAGCACCGCGACGACGACCGGCAGGCCGAGCCAGCGGACGTTCTTCCGCGCGGCCAGCAGGACCAGGTACGCCGCCGTCATGGCGAACGCGAAGGCGCACGAGAACTCGTACATGTTGCCCCACGGCCAGCGGGACACCGACAGGCCGCGGGCGACGATGCCGCCACCGTGCAGCAGCACCGCCAGGACGGTGAGCGAGACGGCGATCCGGCCCGCCAGGTCGGCCTTCTCGCTGGTGCCGGCCGCGCCCGGGCCGTCCTCCTCGTCCGCGCTGCGCCCGCTGGTGACCACCGTCGCGCCCTCGCCCGCCACCGCGGTGCGGGTGAGCGTGGTGGTACCGCCGGCGGCGCCCGCCACGGTGACGGTGACCTTCTTCACCGCCTTGCTCGCGGCCGTCTGCTCGGCCGCGGCGACGGTCTCGGCCAGACTGCCCGCCTGCTCCTTCGAGCGGACGGCGACGGCACCCTTGCTGCCGAAGGTCCACTCGATCATGTGGGCGAACATGGCGAGCGTGTAGACCGCCATCGCCGAATAGATCAGCTTGTTGGAGAGGTCGGCCAGCTGTGGGTCGACTCCCGAGGCGAGGTGCACCGTCTACTCCTTGGAGTTCTGGTCGGCAGGGGCTGTGGGGTCTTCTGCTGCGGGGTCTTCCGGTACCGCCGCGGGGTCGTCCGGTGCCACGGGGTCGTCCTCCTCCGACGCCGGGGCGTCGTCCTGGAGGTCCACCGCGAGTTCGGCCAGCTCCTCGGCGATCTTCGCCGACTCGCTGCGGGCCAGGCCGGCCAGCTCCACCTGGGTGCCGCCGCCCGGCAGGGCCACCGCCCGCACCCAGATCCGGCGGCGCTGGATGAACAGCGAGCCGATCAGGCCGAGGATCGCCAGCACCGCGCCGGTGAGCGCGATCTCGTTGCCGGGGCGGTGCGAGACGTTGAAGCTCGCCCACTGCTTGTAGCCCTCGAAGGTGACGGTGCCGTAGCCGTCCGGCAGGGTCCAGCCCTGTCCGGGCTTGAGCAGCGCCTTGGCCGGCTGGCCGTCCTGCTGCAGCTGGGTGAGCTTGGAGGTGTTCAGCTGGTAGATGTTCTGCGGCAGGCCGGAGTCGGTGCCGAGGTCGCCGGAGAAGGCGTTCAGCACCAGCTCGGGGGCGGCGTCGCCGGGGAACAACGAGATCGGGCCGGTGCCCGCGAAGCTCAGCGGGGCGGTCGGCAGGAAGAAGCCGGAGAAGCCCAGCTGGGTCCGGTTGCCGTCCGGGCCGGCGCCGTAGTCGGAGACCTTCACCACGCCGGTCGAGGTCAGGTTGGCGTCCTGCGGCAGGAACGGCACGACGTCGTGGTAGACCACGTCGCCCTTGCCGTTCTTCACGGTGATCACCGGGGCGTAGCCGTGGCCGATCAGGTAGACCTTGCTGCCGCCGATCTCCAGCGGGTGGTTGACCTCGATCGTGCCCTTCTTCGTCTTCGACTCGTCACTGCCCTCGTAGTACTCCACGTTCGCGGTGAACTGACGGGCGGCGCCCATCTGGTCACCGGTGTTCTGGAACTTCGAGGTGAAGTCGTCGAGCTTGAGGTAGAAGGGGTCGAGGTCCTGGTTGCCGTAGAACCGGGTGCCGGTGAAGTCGTCGAGCTGGGTGATCGTGTTGGAGTAGCCCTGGCCCTCGACCATCAGCTTGCCGCCGGTGCCGGAGGCCAGGCTGGCCCAGGCGAAGCCGCCGAGCAGCGCGAACAGCGACAGGTGGAACAGCAGGTTGCCGACCTCGCGCAGGTAGCCCTTCTCGGCGGCCACCGAGTCGCCGGACAGGTTCGCCCGGAAGCCGCGCTTGCGCAGCAGCCGGTGGGCGGCCGCGTTCACCTGCTCCGGCGCCGCCCCGGTGCGCCAGACCGCGTGCACCGGCATCCTGGTCAGGTTGCGCGGGGCGGCCGGGGGCTGGGAGCGCAGCACGCCGACGAACTGCCAGGTGCGCGGGATGATGCAGCCGGCCAGCGAGACGAACAGCAGGATGTAGATCGCGGAGAACCAGACCGAGCTGTAGACGTCGAACAGCTGGAGCTTCTCGTAGATCGGCGCGACCGTGGTGTGCTGCGCCTTCCAGGTCTGCACCTTGAACTGGTTCTGGCCGTTCTGCGGGATCAGCGAGCCCGGGATGGCGGCCAGCGACAGCAGGAACAGCAGGATCAGGGCGACCCGCATCGAGGTCAGCTGGCGCCACATCCAGCGCGCCCAGCCGAGCACCCCTATGCCGGTCGGCCCCTCGGACTCGACCGGCGCGCTGCTCAGCCGTTCGGCTGCGGCGTCGTCGTCCGGCGCCGGGGGCAGCTCGGTATCGGTCGTGGTCTTGCTCACGGTCAGATTCCGATCTGGGAGTCGGCGGTCCAGGACTGCAGTTCGCTCATCCAGGAATCCCAGATCCCGGTGACGAGCAGCAGACCGACCGCGACGAGCATGCCGCCACCGATCCGCATCACGAGCGGGTAGTGCCGCTTGACCCACCCGAAGGCGCCCAGCGCCCGGCGGAAGGCCAGCGCGGCCACGATGAACGGTACGCCGAGGCCCAGGCAGTAGAAGGTCATCAGCAGGGCCCCGCGCGCCGCGTCCGCCTGGTTCAGCGACAGCGTCTGGACGGCCGCCAGGGTCGGGCCGATGCAGGGCGTCCAGCCGACGCCGAACACCATGCCCAGCAGCGGCGCGCCGAGCAGGCCGACGGCCGGGCGGCGGTGCGAGCGCACCTCGCGCATGCTCAGGCCGGGGACCAGGCCCATGAAGGCCAGGCCCATCACCACGGTCAGCGAGCCGAGCACGATCGAGATGGCCCGCTTGTGCTCCAGCAGGGTGTTGCCGAACTGGCCGAACAGCGCCCCGCCGGAGACGAAGACCACGGTGAAGCCGAGGATGAACAGGGTCGCCCCGAGCAGCATCCGGCCGCGCCTGGCGCCGCGGGCGTCCGCGAGGTCGGCGGCGGAGAAGCCCGTCACGTACGACAGGTAGCCGGGCACCAGCGGCAGCACGCAGGGCGAGAAGAACGAGACCAGCCCGGCCGCGAGCGCGACCGGCGCGGCGGCGAGCAGCGCCCCGCTCTGGACCGTGGTGAAGGTGTCGGCCAGCGGGAGTGCGGCGGCGTTCGGCGGCGCACTCACTGCTGCTGCTCCGCGACCACCGGCTGGACGATCGACTCCAGCGCCTCCTGGGTCGTCCCGCCGACGGCGCGGGCGGCCAGCTTGCCGTCGCGGTCGACGACCAGGGTGGTCGGGATGGACTGCGGGTTGAGGCTGCCCTTGGGGAACTTGAGCAGCTGGGTGCCGGCCGGGTCGAAGATGCTCGGGAAGGAGACGCCCTGCTCCTGCTCGAAGCGGACGGCGTTGGTCCTGTCGGTGTCCCGGGTGTTGATGCCCAGGAACTGGACGCCCTTGTCCTTGTACTCGTCCGCGACGGCCTGGAGGTTCTTCGCCTCGGCCCGGCACGGCCCGCACCAGGAGCCCCAGACGTTCAGCACCACGACCTTGCCGCGGTAGTCGGAGAGCTTGACCTGGTTGCCCTCCAGGGTCTCCCCGGAGACGTCGGGCGCGTCCCCGCGCTTGCCGGTGTCCGCCTTCGACAGGTTGGTCCCCTTGACGGTCACGAACCCGACCTGCCCCTCGCTGCTGCTCGACGAGCCCGAGGAGGAACAGCCGGTGAGGACGAGCGCAGCGGCGGCGACTGTGGCGGCGGCTGCGGCGACACGGGGACGGGGGCGCGTCATGGCAGACATGTGAAAAGTTTCGCATGGAGTTCCGGGCGGGTTCGCCGGGGTCCTACCTTGCGCGTCGCACACCCTCTGACCTGCGAAGACTTCGGGCCACCCGACGCTCGCCGGGTGACCCGAAGTCATACTTACGCACCGCTTACGGGCCTCAGGCGCCGAAGCTCTTGCCCACCGGCTTGTCGCCCTTGCGGCCCTTGCCGACCAGGTGCGCGGGCAGCAGGTCACGGGCCGGCTCGCGGTACCCGACCGAGACGATGCTGTCGCCCTCGAAGGTGAAGCTGGTCAGCGAGGCCAGCGAGCACTGCCGGTTGCGCGGGTCGTGCCAGAGCCGGCGGCGCTCCACGAAGGAGCGGAGGATCCAGATCGGCAGCTGGTGGCTGACGCAGACCGCCTCGTGCCCGCGGGCCGCGTCCCGGGCGGCGCCGAGCGCACCCATCATCCGCACCACCTGGTCGAGGTACGGCTCGCCCCAGGAGGGCTTGAACGGGTTGGTCAGGTACTTCCAGTAGCCCGGGTTGCGCAGCGAGCCGTCGCCGACGCCGAAGGTCTTGCCCTCGAAGACGTTCTCCGCCTCGATCAGCCGCGGGTCCGCCGCGACCTCCAGACCGTGCGCCTTGGCGATCGGCTCGGCGGTCTCCTGGGCCCGCTCCAGCGGGGAGGCCACCACGTGGGTGACGTCCCGCCCGGCGAGGTCCTCGGCGACCCGGTCGGCCATCTGACGGCCCAGCTCGGACAGGTGGTAGCCCGGCAGGCGGCCGTACAGCACGCCCTCCGGGTTGTGCACCTCACCGTGGCGCATCACGTGGACGACGGTGATCTCTTTGGCGCTCACTTCTCAACTGCTCCTGTGGTCGGGAGGGGGCTCAGGCCGTGGCGGCGGCAGCGGCGCGGGCCGCGGCCGGCAGCGCGGCGGCGATCCGCTCGATCGCCCGGGCGTCGTGGGTCGACGAGACGAACCAGGACTCGAAGGCGGACGGCGGCAGGTAGACGCCCTCGGCCAGCATCGCGTGGAAGAAGGCGGTGAAGCGGAACGCCTCCTGGGTCTTCGCCTCGTCGTAGTTGGTGACGGCGGCCTCGGTGAAGAACACCGAGAACATGTTCCCGGCGGTCTGCAGCCGGTGCGCCACACCCTCCTTGGTGAGCGCCTCGGAGACCAGGCCGGAGATCTCGGCGGAGACCTTGTCCACCGTCGCGTACACCTCGTCGGTGCAGCCGCGCAGCTGGGCCAGGCCGGCCGCGGTGGCGACCGGGTTCCCGGACAGGGTGCCCGCCTGGTAGACCGGGCCGGCCGGGGCCAGGTGGGCCATCACGTCGGCCCGGCCGCCGAAGGCCGCGGCCGGGAAGCCGCCGCCCATGACCTTGCCGAAGGTCAGCAGGTCCGGCGCCCAGCCCTCGTGCGCCGCCTCCAGGCCGTACCAGCCCGCCTTGGAGACGCGGAAGCCGGTCATCACCTCGTCGGAGACGAACAGCGCGCCGTTGTCCCGGCAGAGCCGGGCCAGGCCGGCGTTGAAGCCGGGCAGCGGCGGGACGACGCCCATGTTTCCGGGCGAGGCCTCGGTGATCACACAGGCGATCTCGCCCGGGTGGGCGGCGAAGGCCTGCTCGACGGCGGCCAGGTCGTTGTAGGGCAGCACGATGGTGTCGCCGGCCTGGGCGCCGGTGACGCCCGGGGTGTCCGGCAGGCCGAAGGTGGCCACGCCGGAACCGGCGGCGGCCAGCAGCGCGTCCACGTGACCGTGGTAGCAGCCGGCGAACTTGACCACCTTCGCCCGGCCGGTGAAGCCGCGGGCGAGCCGGATCGCGGACATGGTGGCCTCGGTGCCGGAGGAGACCAGGCGGACCTGCTCGACCGGGGCGACCCGGGAGACGATCTCCTCGGCCAGCTCGACCTCGCCCTCACCGGGCGTGCCGAAGGAGGTGCCGCGGGAGACCGCCCGCTGGACGGCGTCGACCACGGCCGGGTTCGCGTGGCCGAGGATCATCGGACCCCACGAGCACACCAGGTCGACGTACTCGCGGCCGTCGGCGTCGGTGAGGTAGGGGCCGGTGCCGGACACCATGAAGCGCGGCGTGCCGCCGACCGCGCGGAAGGCGCGCACCGGGGAGTTGACGCCGCCGGGCGTGACCACGGAGGCGCGATCGAACAGCGACTGGGACTGGGGGGCTTCGTAGGGGTAGCTCACGGGAGACATGGTCTCAAATCGTGTCCTTGAGCTCTGCATGTCCGGCCCGATCATCTGGAACGATGATCCGGGCACCGTTGTCTGTACGGTTGTCCCTGACGGTCGCCCGTGGCGGTGGTGTACGGGCGGGGCCGCTGGTTGTTCCGTCACACGGACCAGTCAGACTGTGTGCACAGAGTGCGCGAGCGCTCCGGTTGTGTACAGGGGTGTGGAGAGGACTGCTGTGTGCCGCTGGTGGGTACGGCCCGCGAGTAGGCACGGCGGCGAATGACGGTAAGGAGCACGGCCGGCGGGACGCCGGTCGTGCGGGGGTCTGTCGATTCCGGCGAATTCCGGTGAGGATGGTCCGAGTGTCCGAGGCGCAGGACGGGTTCGACGAGGCAGCGGGTGGCCCCCGCAGGCCCGCCGAGACCGCACGCGGGGGTACGGGAGCGGGTACGGGTCGTGGTCGTCGCGGTGGCGAGAGGCGGGGTGAGGGACGCGTGGGGGTGACGTACAAGTACTTCGGCGCACCGGACCGCGCCACCGCCGCCAGAGTCCCCACCGCCCTCGGCCCGGGCGGACTGGGCCTGGACGCCGGCGAACTCGGTGCGCTGGGGCGGCTCGGCGACCTGATGGAGACCAGCGGCTCCCCCACCGGCCACCTCTCCACCAAGATCAAGCCGGAGACCATGAGCGCGATGGTCCTCACCGGCATCCAGGGCGTGCCGCTGCACCAGGTGCCGCCGCTGGAGCTCGTCGTCCTGCACCCCGACTACGCCGTCGTCCAACTCCCCCACAACGTGGTCGAACCGCTGCGCAAGGCGGACGAGACCGAACTCGGCGCGGCCGCCTTCATCTGGTCCACCGTCCCGGACCGCCGCGGGCCGCGGGACGCCTTCGTGATCTACAGCATGCTGCACGAGTGGCAGGACTTCGCCAACCGCCTGCACGACGCCGGGCACCAGCTGTACTGCCTGGTCTGGCCCTGAGTGCGCCGCTGACCGCCGGTCGCTGACCACTGGCCGCTGAACGCCGGTCGCTGAACGCCGTTCGGGGCGACGGTGGTTGACGGTTCGTCAATCCGGTCCGGCCCGGGACCGGCTCCCGGGGCGGGTCAGCCGCGGGAGCGGCGGGCCCGGCGGACGGTGCGTTCGCTCTCGACCGGCTCCGCCAGGTGCCCGTCCACCAGCCGGGCCAGGGCCGCGACGAAGACCTCCTGCTCGGGCTGCGGCAGCGCCTCCAGCAGCTCCCGGTGGACCCGGTCGGCGATCGCGGTGCCCCGCTCGACGGCGCGCTCGCCCGCCTCGGTCACCGAGATGATCCGGGCCCGCCGGTCGGTGGCGGACGGGCGGCGCTCGGCCAGGCCCGCCTTCTCCAGCTCGTCGACGGTGACCACCATGGTGGTCTTGTCCAGGTCCGCGAGCTCGGCCAGCTGGATCTGGGTGCGCTCGGCCTGCTGCGCGTGGAACAGCACGCAGTACGCGCGCGGGGTGATCCCGAGCTCGGTGAAGGCGGCCGCCATCCGGGTGGCCAGCACGTGGCTCGCGTGGTCCAGCAGGCCCGAGATGTCGCGGATCCGGCGCACGGGCGGGGTCGTCGTCATACGTCCGAGATTAGCAACGGCCCGTCTGCTGCCGGATGATCCCGTAGCCAACCAACGCTGGGCTTACGGGATACCCAACTCGAACAGCGCATAGCCCGCGTACCAGCCCGCCGCGATGGCCGGCATCGCGAACAGCCCGATCAGCGAGGAGGTCCGCACCTTGCGCAGCGCCACCGCCAGGCCGATGAACAGCGGGAAGGCCGGCAGCAGGTAGCGGGAGATGTTGCCGAAGATCTGGTTGCTGCTCAGCGCGGTGAAGACGGTCAGCGCGGTGAAGACCCACAGCACCAGCGGCGGCCGGGCCCGCGCCAGCAGCACCAGCAGGCCGGGCAGGGCGATCAGCAGGGCGATCGCGATCAGGTCCGGCACCGGATTGGACTGCCAGAAGTCCCAGTGGCCGGTGATCACGTCCATCACCGTGCGCACCGTGGAGGCGCCGAAGTCGAAGTAGCGGTTCCAGGCGCCGCGCTGGAGCTTGAAGTAGCCACCCCAGTCGCCCATCCGCCAGCCCACCCAGGCGACGAAGCCGAACAGGCCCCACGGGGTGATCAGCATCGCGGTCAGCGGGCGGGCCACCCCGTCGGTGCGGCGCACCAGGGCGACCAGCGCGGCGATCGACACCGCGGCGATCAGCGCGGCCGCGGTCGGCCGGTTCAGGCCCGCGACCAGGGCCAGCAGCCCGGCCGCGATCCAGCGGCGGGTCATCACGCAGTAGCAGGCCCAGGCCGACAGCGCGACGAACAGCGAGTCCGAGTAGACCGCCCACTCCACGCCCGAGCCCGGGAACAGGCCCCAGATCACCGCGGCGATCACACCCGCCCGGAAGCCCCCGAGCCGCTCCGCGATCGCGAAGATCCCGGCCGCGGCGACCAGCGAGGCGAGCACCGAGACCGCTATCCCGGAGCCGTACGGACCGAGGCCGGTGACCGCGCCGACCAGCCGCATCAGCCACGGGTAGAGCGGGAAGAAGGCGGCGGAGTTCTCGTAGTAGGTGGCCAGCGGGAACCCGTGCAGCTCGATCAGCTGCGGGTCGTAGCCGTTCTCGGCGATCCGCTGGTACCAGATGCCGTCCCAGGTGCCCAGCACGTCCCAGGCGTGGGCGCCGCCACCCCGGCCGGGCTGCTTCTTCAGGTAGTCGCCGGTGTGCTCCAGCAGCATCAGGAAGACGGTCAGGCCGATCGCCTTGACCACCGCGTACGCGCCCAGCGCGGGCGCGAAGCGGTCCACCAGCGCCATGAACCGCCCGGGCGCGCGGCCCGTCCGCTCCTCGACCGGCTCCCCCGGCCCGGCCACCGGCTCGGCGCTGGACGGTTCGGTGCTGGACGACTCGGTGCTCGATGCCGTGCTCATCTGCTCTGGGTACTCCCCGCCCCGCTCATGGTGCGCGCGGCTCCGGCGCAACGACGTTCCGGAGAGCCTACGGCACGCCCCCACGCCCCGCCCCGCCCCCGCCCGGCCCGGAAAACCCGTGGCGCCCGGCCGTCGCCGCCCGGTTGGGGGCGGCGACGGCCTGAGGTCAGGGTGGGCGAGGGCCTGGGCTCAGCTGTGGAGGTAGACGATGCCGAGCTTGGTGAGCTGCCAGAGCTGGGCGGGGGCGCCGGTGTCGGTGGCGAGTTCGACGTAGGGGTTGCCCTTGGCGTCGAGGGTGGTGCCGGCCGCCAGGACCTTGGTCGGGTCCGCCGAGTCGGCGATCTTGTAGTTGCCGTTGCCGGCCGGCGTGAACACCCAGTGCTGGTTGGCGCCGCCGTTGCAGCCCCACTGCTGGATCCGGGTGCCTGGCGCGGTGGAGGCCGCGTTGGCGTCCAGGCACATGCCGCGGTTGCCGCTGAAGTCCAGCTCGTAGCTGCCGCCGGCCTTCGCCTCCAGGACGAAGGACTGGTTCAGCCCGCCGGTCGCCGGGTAGCTGATGGCGGCCCGGCCGTTGGTGGAGTCGCCGTAGCTGCCGCCGCCGCTGAGGTCGAGGGCGTTGCCGGTGGCCGCGTTGGTGAGCTGGTACCAGGAGCCGTCCTCGGGGGTGTCGCCGAAGGGCTTGCCGGGGGTGAGCGGCTGGATCGAGGTGGTGTTCTGCTGGTTGAGCGTGCAGTACGCCTCCGCCTGGTCGGGCCGGGCGAAGAACTGGCCGAGGCAGACGCCCTCACCGCGGTAGCCGGCCACCCTCAGGTGGTACGACTGGCGGACCATGTTCATGCACAGCCCGGGGATGCCGATCTGCGAGTCACAGCCGTTGCGGGTCCACTCGGAGAGGTTGATGACGTCCCCGTTGCTGTACTCGTACGGCGAACTCGTCCACTCCGCGCACACCTCGTGCCCGAAGGCGACCCTCCGCTGGTCCAAGTACCGTACGCCGGGCACCTGTTCGGCCGCGCCGCGGAGCGCGTCGCTGAACGTGGGGACCACCCAGTCGTGGCCCCAGGCGAGGTCCTCGGGGAAGGCCGGGCAGCCGTCGGCGATCTTGCCGAGGTAGTCGTTGCGCCGGATGTCCGGGGTGATCGGGTTGAAGTACGACTGGTAGACCAGCTGGTACGAGGAGTCGGCGTAGCCGGCCCGGCGCATGGTCTGCCGGATGTTCTGCAGCGCCGCGACCACCTTGGGCTGGACCGCCTTGGCCCGGCGGCGGATCTCGTCGCTGCCGATGGTGTCCCGGCAGCCCTGGTCCTTGGGGATCGGGAAGTACTGCGCGAGGCAGTGCATCATGATGCCGCTGAAGTCGAAGTCGTCGTTGGCGCCGATGGTGACGACGACCATCTTGACGTCGTACTTGGCCGCTGTGTCGGCGAGTTTGACGTCCTGTTTGGGCTCGCCGTAGTCGCCGCTGCCGCCACCGGTGATCTTGGCCAGTTCGGGGTCGCTGACCAGGTCGCCGGTCTGGGCGCCGGAGCAGGCCAGGTCGATCGGGGTGACCCCGGGGATGTCGGTGACGAAGATCTCCGACTTGGGGTGCCGGTGGCAGTAGTTGGTGGGGGTGTCGGTCTCCGGGAAGTAGCCGTCGCCGGTGTCGGTGCCGGCGCCCTCCCCGGAGATGGCGCTGTCGCCGAGGGCGACGATGGCGGCCGGGCGGGTGGGAGCCGGGGCGGGGGCCGGGGCGCTGTCGGCGAGCGCGGCGGGGGCGCCGGCCAGGCCGAGGGCGGCGACGAGGACGCCGGTGGCGAGCAGCGCGGCGGACCGGGACGAGCCCGTTCGCGCTCGCCGCGCAGCGGACGTGCGGAACCTGATCACACGCGACTCCTTGCGGGGGTGGGGGCCGCCGGGCCTGGGGTGCCGGGCGGTGCGGGGCAAGAGAGGTGCCGAAAAGGTGAGCAGGTCTCACATTCTAGGTACTGACAAGTAGTGCAACAAGGCTCGTGACAGCACCGGGAACCCGGCCCCGGAACGGCGGCCCCACGGGCGGGCCCGCGCGGACGCGGCAGAACACGAGCGGACGCGCGAAAAGAGCCGCCGTTCCGCGCCCCAGGAGGGAAGCGCGGAACGGCGGCTCTCACCGGCCGAACCGGGGGTGGGTTCAGCCCAGGTTGGCGCAGTGGTTGCCGAACGCCGGGTTCAGCAGGCCGATCACGTCGACGCTGTTGCCGCACAGGTTGACCGGGATGTGAACCGGAACCTGGATCTGGTTGCCCGAGATGACACCGGGGGAACCGGCGGCAACACCCTCGGCGCCGGAGCTGGCCATGGCGGTGCCGGCGCCGGCGGCCACGATGCCCACCACGGCCGCGCCGACGGCGGCGGTCTTCTTGATGCTCATGTGAGCCTCCTGACTGTTCATACAGAGATGCACGGGGAGTGCGACATCTAGAACGAGACCCGTCCGGACCGGTTGCGAGGGTGCCCGCACTGTCACCCGTCCGGCCCAATCCGGCCGCCGAGCGGCATTCGGGTGATCACCGGACCGGACCGTTTCCCCGCGCGCGTTGCCTCGTTCTCCCTCACGAAGACGATCCATCAGGCCCTGCTCAACGAATCGAGTACCGCCCATGCACAGCTCGCCCACGGCCACGTCGGCACCGCGGCCCACGGCGGGCCGGTCGACGTGGCGGGCCCCCCAGAGCCCGGCGTTCGGCGACACCGCCTGAACGCCTGACCGGGAATTCCTGGTCGCACCTCTGTCCGGACCGTTCCCGGCCGTGCGGGAAATGTTCGCGAGGTGCCGGAAGAACGCGGCGGCTGCGTCGACGCCCGAGCCACGGGCGCAACACGCCGGTGTGCGCCGCCGGAGTGACATTCACGGCAATCCCTGAACCCTTCGGGTGAGTATTCGTGCTCGCCCGTTTCCCGACATTTCCCTTCCGTCGGGGCAGAAATCGGAGGAACAGACATGCGTAACCTCAAGAAGGCCGCCGCCCTGTCGCTGGCCGCCACCGGCCTGGTGCTCGGTGCCGCGGGCGGCGCGTTCGCCAGCTCGGGCGCCGAGGGCGTGGCCGCCGGCTCCCCCGGCGTGCTCTCCGGCAACCAGATCCAGATCCCGGTGCACATCCCGGTCAACGTCTGCGGCAACAGCATCAACGTGATCGGCCTGCTGAACCCGGCGTTCGGCAACTCCTGCGCCAACGTCGGCTGAACCCGCGGTCGCCGACCCGGCGACAGCTGATTCACCCGAGCCCGTGCCGCGCCCCGCAGCGCCGGGGCACGGCACGCTCCACCCGTGTGTGATCGAGGAGATCAACCCCCATGCAGAACGTCAAGAAGGTCGCCGTCCTCTCCGCCGCCGCTGCCGGCCTGGTGCTCGGCGCGGCTGGCTCCGCCGCCGCCAGCTCGGGCGCCGAGGGCGTGGCCGCCGGTTCCCCCGGTGTCGTCTCCGGCAACCAGATCCAGGTCCCGGTGCACGTGCCGATCAACCTGTGCGGCAACACCATCAACGTTGTCGGCCTGCTGAACCCGGCCTTCGGCAACAGCTGCGCCAACGTGGACATGCACCCGAAGCCCGCGGACGACTGCTGATCCCCGATCGGCACGCGTTTCGGCCGTACTGCCCCCCGACCAGCCGGCCGGGGGGCAGTTCGCTTTCTCCGGACGGGACGTCCGGAAGCTCAGGGCCCGTCCCTCGGGTTTCGCCGGGCCGGGCCCCACTCCACCGAAGGGTGAACCGCATGGTTTCGAAGAAGGGCGGGGCCGGGCTGGCCGCCGCCGTGGGCGCCGCGGTGCTGCTCGGCGCCGGTTCTGCGCAGGCCGCTCCCGCCGCGGGGCAGCAGCCCGCCGCCGGCCCGGCCACGCTGGCGAAGACCGACGTCGGGCAGGCACTGAACGGGACGACGGCCGGCCTCGGCTACGGCGTCGCGCCGATCAAGAGCCTGCGCCTGGACCCGTGGGCCAACTCCTCGGCCGACGTGCTCAACAACGGTGCGACCGTCCAGCCGGACCAGGGCCTGGCCCCGGTGGGCACCGGCACGCTGACCGGACCGCTGAGCGCGGGCGGCGGGGTCCAGGACCTCCCACTGGTCGGCGGGCTCTCCGGCGTCCTGCCGGGCTGACCGCGGACGCGCCGGAGCCCGGCACCCCTGGCCACCAGGAGGGGTGCCGGGCTCCGGCGCGTCGGGCGGGAGCTCGGAGCCCTGCTCAGCGCTGGGCTCGGAGCCGGGCTCGGGACCGGGCTCAGAGCTGGGTGAGGTCGGCCAGGCCGCTCTGCTGGACGAGGCCGGTGGCGGTCGAGGTCGCCGTGCCGGTCGCGTCGGTCTGCCGCAGGACGCCGGTGGCGGTGGCCGTGGTGGTGTTGGCCAGGTCGTTCACCTCGTCGGTGACGGAGAGCCGGCGCTCGTCGCCGCCCAGGCTCGCGGTGGCCCCGGGGACGGTCTGCACGGCGCCGGGCACCAGCCGCGGGTCCACCTCGTCCACCCGGATCCGGCCGTCGGCCAGCTGGCCGGTGCCGTCGTGCACCAGGGAGAGCGGCTTGCCCACGTCCAGGCCGGGGGTCCTGGCCTGGAGCGGCGCGGCCGGGGCCTCCAGCAGCACCTGGCCGAGGTCGGCGCCCTGGTCGACCAGCGGCAGCGGCAGCTGGGCCTTGGCGCTCGGGCCCACCTTGCCGGTGGCCAGCTGGGGCACCAGGTGGTCCGGGAGCAGCCCGTTGTCGGTGGTCCGGCCGGCCACCGGCGGCATGACCAGCGAGGTGGGAATGCCGGCCGTGACGTGGCTGCCCAGCGGGGTGAGCGGCACGTCCGCCGGGACCTGCTGGGTGGCCAGCTTGTCCTCCAGGGCTCCGACCTGGTCGGGGCTTACCGGGGCGGCGGAGGCCGCTCCCTGGGAGGCGAGCACGCCCGCACCGACCGCCAGCAGCATGGCGCCGGCCCGCTTGGAGAACTTCATGCTTTTCACCGTTCCTTCGAGGAGGGCTGCGGGGCCGCAGCCGGAAAGCAATCTGCGCAACGAGTGACCAGGAGTTCGGATTGCGGGCGTTAGCCGATTCGGCCTAATAATCCGACCGGAAACCACCCCCGGACGCGCCTCCCGGACTCTTTTCAAAAATCCCCGTAACCTTCCGTGCCGTCATTCTTTGATCTGGACGTCAGTGACTGCAGACCGGGTCTGAGCGTTCGACGCGTTGCTACGCACGGAAACCGAAAGCATTTCAGAGAGGGATCGCCCCATGATCCAGAAGTCCTTCGCCGCCGCCGGCCTGGCCGTCGCCGCGCTCGCCGGTGCCGCCGCTCCCGCTTCGGCCATCGGTGACGCGGACGGCGCGGCCGCCTCCATCGAGGGCAACGGCGGCACCAACTTCACCGGGACGGTCGGGAACAACAGCCCGAACTTCCACTTCCTGGACAACGCGAACATCTGCCTCCCCGAGGTCCACAACATCGCCGTCGGTGTTCTCGGTGTGGCCGTCCCGGTCGAGGTCCCGATCGCCAACAGCGGTGGCAAGCAGTACTGCACCCAGGGCCAGGGCACCCAGAGCCACGGCGACGCGGGCGTGTCCCACCTGGTCGGCTGACGCTCCCCCAGCCCACCTCCGCACCACCCCCCCTGAACCACCCTCGAATCGCTCCCCGATTCACCCTTGAGAGGAAAACCGGAAATGATCAAGAAGTCCCTCGCCGCCGCCGGCCTGGCCGCCGCCGCCATCGCGATGTCCGCCGGCTCGGCTTCCGCCATCGTCGACTCGGACGGCGCCGCCACCTCCGTCCAGGGCAACGGCGGCACCAACCAGACCGGCACCCACGGCAACGGCAGCCCGAACTTCCACACCCTGGACAACGCGAACGTCTGCCTGCCGGAGGTCCACAACATCGCCGTCGCCGTCATCGGCGTCGCGGTTCCGGTCGAGGTGCCCGTCCTGAACAGCACCCCGAAGCAGATCTGCAACGTCGGCCAGAACACCCAGTCCTCGGGCGACGCGGGTGTCTCGCACCTGATCGGCTGATCAAGGGGCACGGCACGGCGGAGGGCCCGGGGAGGAAGAGCTCCCCGGGCCCTCCGGGCTTCATCGACAAGAGTCGCAGCACCAGTCAGAGGACGGGCGCCCGCGGGGGCGCCCCCACAGAGAGGGCAGATCCATGAAGAGCACGCTGGCCAAGGCCGCCCTGACCGCCACCGCCGCGCTCGCGCTCGCCGGTGCCGCCACCCCGGCGTTCGCCCACGTCGGCCTGGTGGGCGGCGGCGGCATCGTCGCCTCCGGTGACCACCCGTTCGTGGCCGGTGGGGGCTTCGGCGTCGGCCACACCAGCAACGTCGTCGCCGGCGGCTTCGTCGGCGGTGCCGCCACCGCGACCGACCTGGTCGGCGGCGGCGAGGGCTTCGCGCACATCAACGGCTGGAAGTAGTGACGAGGAAGGCCGGGCCGCTCCCCGCGGGGGAACGGCCCGGCCTTCCGCCGTACGGGCTCAGCCCTGCTTGAGCATCGCGGCGGCCTCGACCGCCCAGTAGGTGAGGATCTGCTCGGCACCGGCCCGGCGCAGCGAGGTCAGCGTCTCCATGATCATCCGCTCCCGGTCGATCCAGCCGTTCGCGGCGGCCGCCTCGACCATCGCGTACTCGCCGGACACCTGGTACGCGGAGACCGGCACCGGGGAGGCGTCGGCGACCTGGCGCAGGATGTCCAGGTAGGCCATGGCCGGCTTGACCATCACCATGTCCGCGCCCTCGGCGAGGTCCAACTCCAGCTCGCGCAGCGCCTCGCGGGCGTTGGCCGGGTCCTGCTGGTAGGCCTTGCGGTCACCCTTGAGCGAGGAGCCGACCGCCTCGCGGAACGGGCCGTAGAAGGCCGAGGCGTACTTGGCGGTATAGGCGAGGATGCCGGTGTCGTGGTGCCCGGCCTCGTCCAACGCCCGCCGGACCACGGCGATCTGACCGTCCATCATGCCGGACGGGCCGACCAGGTGGACGCCAGCGTCGGCCTGCACCCGGGCCATCTCGGCGTAGCGCTCCAGGGTGGCGTCGTTGTCCACGCTGCCGTCGGCGGCCAGCACGCCGCAGTGGCCGTGGTCGGTGTACTCGTCCAGGCAGAGGTCCGACATGACCACCAGGGAGTCGCCGACCTCGGCGACCACGTCCCGGATCGCCTGCTGGAGGATGCCGTCCGGGTTGGTGCCCTCGCTGCCGGTCGCGTCCTGCACGAGCGGGACGCCGAACAGCATGACGCCGCCCAGCCCGGCCTCGGCCGCCTCGACGACGGCCTTGCGCAGGGTGTCGCGGGTGTGCTGGACCACGCCCGGCATCGAGGTGACCGGGACGGGCTCGCTGACGCCCTCGCGGACGAACAGCGGCAGGATCAGCTCCGCCGGGTGCAGCCGGGTCTCGGCGACCAGCCGGCGCATCGCCGGGCTCTGCCGCAGTCGACGGGGGCGAACGTACGGGAATTCAGCGGACACGGCTTCTCTCTCCGAACGGTTGTGCAGTGCCGGGGGCGACCAACCACCGCCCCCAGCAGCATGGTTGAGGGCTCAGCGGGCCTTGCGGCGGGATCCCGGACGGCGCTCGCTGGGCCGGTAGACCGGCTCGCCCGCGGCCGTCGCGGTGTCCCGGCGCTTGGCCCCGAAGTCTGCCAGCGCCTGGGCCAGCGCGGCCGCCGACGGCGCCGGGGCCATCACGTCGACCCGCAGGCCGTGCTCCTCGGCGGTCTTGGCGGTGGCCGGGCCGATGCAGGCGATGACCGTGACGTTGTGCGGCTTGCCGGCGATGCCGACCAGGTTCCGCACGGTCGAGGACGAGGTGAACAGCACCGCGTCGAAACCGCCGCCCTTGATCGCCTCGCGGGTCTCGGCCGGCGGCGGCGAGGCGCGCACCGTCCGGTACGCCGTCACGTCGTCGACCTCCCAGCCGAGCTCGACCAGGCCGGCGACCAGGGTCTCGGTGGCGATGTCGGCGCGCGGCAGCAGCACCCGGTCGATCGGGTCGAAGACCGGGTCGTACGGCGGCCAGTCCTCCAGCAGCCCGGCCGCGGACTGCTCCCCGGAGGGCACCAGGTCCGGCTTCACGCCGAAGTCCACCAGGGCCTGGGCGGTGGTCTCGCCGACCGCCGCGACCTTGATCCCGGCGAACGCCCGGGCGTCCAGGCCGTACTCCTCGAACTTCTCCCGGACGGCGCGGACGGCGTTCACCGAGGTGAAGGCGATCCACTCGTAGCGTCCGGTGACCAGGCCCTTGATGGCCCGCTCCATCTGCTGCGGGGTGCGCGGCGGCTCGACCGCGATGGTCGGCACCTCCTGCGGCACCGCGCCGTACGAGCGCAGCTGCTCGGACAGGCCGTGGGCCTGCTCCTTGGTGCGCGGCACCAGGACGTTCCAGCCGAACAGCGGCTTGGTCTCGAACCAGGAGTGCGAGGCCCGGTGGGCGACCTGCTCGCCCACCACGGCTATCACCGAGGTCGCCGGGTCCACCGGGGCGGAGACCGGCGAGGGCAGCACCCGGGCGACCTTGAGGTCGGCCGCGATGGTGGCCAGCGTGGAGGTGAAGGTCCGCTGGCGGGTGGTGGTGCCGGACAGCGTGGCGCTCAGCGCCGAGTCCGGCTTGCGACCGTTGGAGACCAGCGCGCTCGCGGTGGCCGGCAGCTGGCCCAGGGTGGTGCGGACCACCAGGGTGGTCTCCGGCGCGCCCAGGTCGACCGGGGCGCCGGACAGCAGCTGGCCGCCGTCCACGAACCGGACGTCGGTGCCGGCCGCGCCGCGCAGCGGGACGCCCGCGTAGGCCGGGACGCCGACCGACTGGGCGACGCCCGGGATCACCTCGAAGGGGATCCCGTCGCCCGCGCAGCTGAGCATCTCCTCGGCGGCGCAGCCGTCCAGGCCCGGGTCGCCGTCGACGGTGCGGACCACGTGCTTGCCGGCCCGGACGGCCTCCGCGACCAGCTTGGCCAGGTCGAAGTCGGCGCCCTCGGCGGCCGGGGCGTGCACCTGCACGCCGGCCGGACAGTGGGTGCGCACGGCGGCCGCGGTCAGCGGGTCGGCGACCAGGACGTCGGCCGAGGACAGCACCTCGACCGCGCGCAGGGTCAGCAGCCCCGGGTCCCCGGGACCGGCTCCCAGGAAGGTGCACCGTCCGGTGGGCCGGCCGGCCGGGAAGAGGGCGTCGGTGGCGGCGGTGGGGCTCATCGGGCTCGCTCCCCCATCAGGGTGGCCGCGCCCGCGTCGAGCAGCCGGGCGGCCAGGGCGTGGCCGAGGGCCCGCGCCTGCTGCTCGGCGGTCTCGTCGAGGACGATCGGACCGTTGGCGGACATCTTCAGCAGGGCGGTGCCGTCGGGATCGCCGACCACGCCGTCCAGCCGCAGTTCGTACTCCCGGCCCCAGGTGGCCAGTGCGGCCACCGGAGCCGAGCAGCCGGCCTCCAGGGTGGCCAGCAGGGCGCGCTCGGCGGCCACGGCGACCCTGGTGGGGGCGTGGTCCAGCGCGGCGAGCGCGGCGGTCAGCTCCGTGTCGGCGGCGGCGCACTCGATCGCGAGCGCGCCCTGGCCGGGGGCCGGGATCATCAGCTCGGGGTCGAGGTGCTGGGAGATCTCGGCGCTGCGGCCGAGCCGGTTGAGGCCGGCCGTGGCCAGCACCACGGCGTCCAGCTCGCCGGCGGTCACGTAACCGATCCGGGTGTCCACGTTGCCGCGGATCGGGACGGTCTCCAGCTGGGCGCCGCGGGCCCGGGCCCAGGCGTTCAGCTGGGCCATCCGGCGCGGCGAGCCGGTGCCGATCCGGGCCGGGCGGCCGGCTCCGGCCAGCTTCTCCACCAGCTCGTCCAGGGCCAGGCCCTCGGCCGCGACCAGGGCGTCCCGGACGTCCTCGCGGGCGGGGACGGCGGCCAGCGCCAGGCCCTCGGGCGCGGCGGTGGGCAGGTCCTTGAGCGAGTGCACGGCGAAGTCGATCCGGCCCTCCAGCAGGGCGTCCCGCAGTGCGGAGACGAACACGCCGGTGCCGCCGATCTGGGCGAGCGCCTCCCGCGAGGTGTCGCCGTAGGTGGTGATCTCGACCAGCTCGACGGGGCGGCCGGTGAGCCTGGTCACCTCGCGGGCGACCATGCCCGACTGGGCCATGGCGAGCGGGCTGCGCCGGGTGCCGAGCCGCAGGGCGGCGTCCGGAGCCTGCTCGGTGAGCGGTTGACCATTCATGAGGTGATCGTCCCGGTGGTACTCGTGGGATGGCTGACGGTTCATCTGGTGCCCCCGGCCGAAGGCTGGGAACGGCCGCCGACGGGCGTACCCGAAACGGCGTGCACGGCCGCCGGGTCGAGGTCGAACAGCTCGCGCAGGGCGTCCGCGTAGGACGCGCCGCCGGGCTCGGCGGCCAGCTGCTTCACCCGGACGGTCGGGGCGTGCAGCAGCTTGTCGACGACGCGGCGGACGGTCTGGGTGATCTCGGCGCGGGAGCGCTCGTCCAGGTCGGGCAGCCGGGAGTCCAGCCGGCCCAGCTCGGCGGCGACCACGTCGGAGGCCATCGCCCGCAGTGCGACCACGGTCGGCGCGATCCGGGCGGCCCGCTGGGCGGCGCCGAAGGCCGTCACCTCGTCGGAGACGATCCGGGTGACCTCGTCGACGTCGCCGGCGCCGGGGCTGGCGGCGTGCGCGTGGGAGAGGCTCTCCAGGTCGACCAGCAGGGCGCCGTCCAGCTCGTGCACGGCGTGGTCGACGTCGCGCGGCATGGCGAGGTCGAGCAGCGCCAGCGGCTCGGGAGCGGTGCGCACGGCGACCGCGGCGGCGACGTCCTCGGCCCGGACCACCACGCCGGCCGCGCCGGTGCAGGAGATCACCAAGTCGACGTCGGCCAGCGCCTGCGGCACCTTGTCGAGGTCCACGGTGCGGGCCACGTCCGGGCCGAGGATCTCCACCAGGCGCTCGGCGCGGGCCGGCGTGCGGTTGGCGATCAGCAGGTCGGTGACCCCGGAGCGGACCAGGGTGGCGGCGGCCAGCGAGCTCATCGAGCCGGCCCCGACCACCAGCGCGCGCTTGCCGGCGATCTCGCCCGCGCCCGCGGCGACCTGCTCCAGGCCGAAGGTGACCAGCGACTGCCCGGCCTTGTCGATCCCGGTCTCGCTGTGCGCCCGCTTGCCGACCCGCAGGGCCTGCTGGAACAGCTCGTTCAGGCCGCGCCCGGCGGTGTGCTCCTCCTGGGCCTTGGCCAGCGCGTCGCGCAGCTGGCCGAGGATCTGGCCCTCGCCGACCACCATCGAGTCCAGGCCGCAGGCCACCGAGAACAGGTGGTGGACGGCGCGGTCCTCGTAGTGGACGTACAGGTGGGAGGTCAGCTCCTCCAGGTCCACCCCGCTGTGGTGGGCCAGCAGCAGCGACAGCTCGGCGACGCCGCCGTGGAACTTGTCCACGTCCGCGTACAGCTCGATCCGGTTGCAGGTGTTGAGCAGGGCGGCCTCGGCGACGGTCGAGGACGCGGCCGCGTCGTGCAGCAGCCGGGTCGGGACCTCGCCGGTCAGCGCGGCGCGCTCCAGCACGCCGACCGGTGCCGTCCGGTGGCTCAGTCCGACGACGAGAAGACTCATGCCCGCCCCCCACAGCTCTCGGTGTTCACGCCGGCATCACCGCGGACAGCTCGCCCTCGCCGCCCTTGGCGGGCTTGCCCTTGGCCGACGGCTCGGCCGGCTCCTTGGCCGCCGGCTCGGTGCCGGTGCGGCCCTTGCCGCTGCCGCCGGCCGCCCGGCGCAGCTTGGCCGCGGCCGCGCGGACCGGGCCGGGGGCACGGTCCAGCACCGACTCGGTCCGGTCGGGCTCCTCGCCGGCCTTGCGCTGCTCGTGGAAGGCGAGGATCTGCAGCTCGATGGAGAGGTCCACCTTGCGCACGTCCACGCCGTCCGGGACGGTCAGCACGGTCGGGGCGAAGTTCAGGATGCTGGTGACGCCCGCCTCGACCAGTCGGTCGCAGACCTGCTGGGCGGCGCCGGGCGGGGTGGTGATCACACCGATCGAGACGTGCTGGCTCTCGACGATCGACTCCAGCTCGTCCATGTGGCGCACCGGCAGTCCGGCCGCGGTGGAACCGACCACGTTCGGGTCGGCGTCCAACAGGGCGGCGACCCGGAAGCCGCGGGAGGCGAACCCGCCGTAGTTGGCGAGGGCGTGGCCGAGGTTCCCGATGCCGACGATGACGACCGGCCAGTCCTGGGTCAGGCCCAGCTCGCGGGAGATCTGGTAGACGAGGTACTCGACGTCGTAGCCGACGCCCCGGGTGCCGTAGGAGCCGAGGTAGGAGAAGTCCTTGCGCAGCTTGGCCGAGTTCACGCCGGCCGCGGCGGCCAGTTCCTCCGAGGAGACGGTCGGCACCGAGCGCTCGGAGAGCGCGGTGAGGGCCCGCAGGTAGAGGGGGAGGCGGGCGACGGTCGCCTCCGGGATGCCCCGGGCACGCGCGGGTCGGCGCGCGGCGCCCTGGTCGGGCGTCTGCGAACTGCTCTGTGGTGATCGGCCGATTGCCACGGTGCTCCTGTGGGTGAAGCTGGGCTTTGGCAGCCAGGCTAAGCGTTTGTGAACGTGTGCACAAAGATGGTGTCCGATTTGTCCCGGCACAGTGACACGCATCACGCCGATGAGCTCATAGCACCGGCCTGCGTCAGGACCACTTCCGGGGCCTGGGCGCCGGGCAGCCAGGGGCCGTACGGCGCCTCCCGGCGCAGTAGTGGCACGGTACCGCCGGACGGCCGGGAACGGGCCCGGCCCAGCCGCGGCCAGGGCACCCGGGCGGCCTCGCGCAGCGGCCCGGTCCAGTCGTCCGGCGGGCAGGACGGGACGCCCGCGCAGTGCCGCAGCAGTTCCGCCGTCACCCGGGCGTCGCCCAACGCGGTGTGCGCCGGGAACCAGCCCAGCCCGGCCGCCTCCGCGCAGGCCGCCAGGCCCTGACCGCGGGCCTCCGGCAGGTGGGCGCCGGCCAGCCGCATCGTGCACAGCAGGGGGACGGGCGGCAGCGGCACCCCGATCCGGGCGAACTCGCGCTCCAGGAAGGCGTGGTCGCAGCTGACGTGGTGACCGACCAGCACCCGGCCGGCCAGCAGCTCCAGCAGCCGGGGGGCGATCTCCCGGAAGCGGGGCGCACCCTCGACGTCGGCCTGGCGTATCCGGTGTACATGGGTCGGGCCGACCGGGCCCAGCGGGTCCAGCAGGGTGGCGAACTCGCCCTCGGGGCGGAGCCGCTCGTCCAGCAGCACCACCGCGACCTCGACCACCCGGTGCCGCCACGGACTGCGGCCGGTCGCCTCCACGTCCACCACGGCGAAGCCCGGGGCTGCGGGCAGCGCGGGGGTCGGACGGGGAAGCATGGCGGCACTCCTCGTGTGCTCAGCCCCCCACGGGCGCAAACGCGTTCGATCGTAAGCCGACCGAGGCGCCCGGCCCCACGCCGGAACGGAGTGTCTTCGGCAACGATTCGGCGAAGCTCCCCCGCCGGTCGGCGGGGGAGGTGGTGCACGCACGGACCCTTCCTCAGCCGCCCAGGGCCTTGCGCAGGCGCTTCTCGTCGACCCGCCAGAAGTCGTGCTGGCGGCCGTCGACCAGGGTGACCGGGATCTGCTCCCAGTAGCGGCGGTACAGCTCCTCGTCCCGGGTGATGTCCTGCTCCTCGAAGGCCGCACCCAGCTCCGCCGCCACCCGGACGATCACCTCCCGGGCCTCGTCGCACAGGTGGCAGCCGGGCTTGCCGACCAGGGTCACGGTACGGGCCGCCGGCTCGGGGCTCTTGCGTCGCAGCAGTGGGCTCACCTGCTCATTGTCGTCCACCCGCCCGCCCGCCTCCGGGGCGGTGGCCGCCCGGCAGCTGTTCACCGCACGGGCACGGCTCCGTCACGGCCGCTCCCCGCCCGGCTGGCTATGCTCGGTGGCATGGCCGTGCTCCGAAGGCTCACCAAGGCGAGACGCTCCACCACCGAGCGGAGCGCCCTGGCGGGCGAGGCCGCGGCAGCGGCGGCCGAGGCCGCGCTGCGCGCCGAACCGCTGCTCGCCGAACCGCTGCTCGCCCCCGCGACGGACGCCCCGGCGGCCGACGCCCCGGTGGCGCAGGAACCTGGGGCGCAGGAACCCGGGGCGGCCCACGCCACCGCGGGGAGCCAGGCACCCGGCCGGCCGGGGAAGACCCCCAAGGCCCCGGCCGGGAACCACACCCCGGACCGGGACGACCCGCGCGCCGCCGCCTTCTTCGACTGCGACAACACCATCCTGCGCGGCGCCGCGATCTTCTACCTCGGCGTCGGCCTCTACCGCCACGGCTTCCTCACCCGCCGCGACATCGCCCGCTTCGCCTGGCAGCAGGCGCTCTTCCGGCTGCACGGCACCGAGGACCCGGACCACATCTCGGACGCCCGCAACACCGCCCTGGGCCTCGTGGCCGGCAAGCGCACCGCCGACCTGGAGGTGATCTGCGAGGAGGTCTTCGAGCAGGTCGTCGCCGACAAGATCTGGCCGGGCACCCGCGCCCTGGTCCAGATGCACCTGGACGCCGGCCAGCGGGTCTGGCTGGTGACCGCCGCCCCGCTGGAGGTGGCCCGGATCATCGCCCGGCGGCTCGGCATGACCGGCGCGCTGGGGACCGTCGCGGAGGCCCGGGACGGCCACTACACCGGCCGGCTGGTCGGCGACCTGCTGCACGGCCCGGCCAAGGCCGCCGCGGTGAACGCGCTGGCCCGGCGCGAGCGGCTGGACCTGGACCGCTGCGCGGCCTACAGCGACTCGGCCAACGACATCCCGATGCTCTCGCTGGTCGGCCACCCCTACGTGGTGAACCCGGACGGCGCGCTGCGGCGGCACGCCCGGGCGCAGGGGTGGCGGGTGCGCGACTTCCGGACCGGGCGCAAGGCGGCCCGGGTGGGCCTGCCGGCGGCGGCCGCGCTCGGGGTGCTGGCCGGCGCGGCGGCGGCCGGGGTGGCGCTGCGGCGCCGTCGTCGGCGCGGCTGAACTCCGCCCATCCCCTCTCCCGCCCCGGGCCGAACTACGGCTGAACGTCCCGCCGTTCGGCCTCGGACGGCCGCCCACGGAACCGTTTCTGCCCCTCCCCCGTGCGGGTGAGAGGGCGTCAATCAGCGGCCTGACCTGGCCCCTCGTACGGGCGAACTCCCGGCTCCGACACGGCCGTCCGGGCCACCCCGTGCGAACTTGTCACCCGGCGACCGGTTCTGATCGTTCGCCAGGCCGGGAAAGTCAGGGGTTGCGGAGCCCCAAGGCTGGGAAACCGCCCGCAGTACCGCCGAATTGGTCACCCTGGGCGCCCGAACGGTCACGTTGAGCCGGATGAACGCCGACACCTCCGGTCAGTGTCAGCCGAATATGCGCAACAAATGGATCCCAAACGACCACTTCGACCACACGGTGTAGCTGTCATTGCACAAAGCGTTATTCTCTCCTGGATGCACGTCACCCATGCGTCCCGCTCGAACGGATGCCATGGGGAGTGCTCTCCGCGCAGGCGGAGGTGATCCGTCCACAGTTCTGCCTCTGGGAGTCCCGTGTACCCACCCGTCCGGAACGACGCGCCTGCACCCTCCCGCCCGTCGTCCGCGCCCCTGCGCCCCCGCACCGGCCTCCGCGGCCGCCCGGCCGAGCGGCAGATCTCCACCGGCCTGGACCTGCTGCGCACCCTGCTCCGCAGCCAGCTCGCCGCCTCGCCCCAACTCGTGCCCGCCGGCGCGCCGTTCGGCCACCAGCACGGCCCCGGCATCGCGCTGCGCACCACCGCCGCCGGCTCCACCGGCACCGGCTCGCGCGGCCGCACCGGCAGCACCGGCGTCGGCCGCAGCCGTACCCGCACCGCGCCGAGCCCCGGCTACGAGACCGAGCACAACCCGATCATGGAGCTGGTCGAGCGGGCCCAGGCCGGCGAGAGCGAGGCCTTCGGCCGGCTCTACGACCACTACGCGGACACCGTCTACCGCTACATCTACTACCGGGTCGGCAGCCGGGCCACCGCCGAGGACCTCACCAGCGAGACCTTCCTGCGCGCGCTGCGCCGGATCGGCACCTTCACCTGGCAGGGCCGCGACTTCGGCGCCTGGTTGGTCACCATCGCCCGCAACCTGGTCGCCGACCACTTCAAGTCCAGCCGCTTCCGGCTGGAGGTCACCACCGGCGAGATGCTCGACTCCAACGAGTGCGAGCGCAGCCCGGAGGAGTCGGTGCTGGAGTCGCTCTCCAACGCCGCCCTGCTGGACGCGGTGCGCCGGCTCAACCCCCAGCAGCAGGAGTGCGTGACGCTGCGCTTCCTCCAGGGGCTGTCGGTGGCCGAGACGGCGCGGATCATGGGCAAGAACGAGGGCGCGATCAAGACCCTCCAGTACCGCGCCGTGCGCACCCTCGCCCGGCTCCTGCCGCCCGACGCGCGGTGAGGCGGCGGTGACCGAGGGAGCGATAGGGCCCCGGCGGGGCCCAGCCCGGCACCGGTCCGAGGGCCCGTCACCACTGCCACCCGGCCGACACGTCCGGGTGAACGGTCGGTCCGATGATCAGCCGTGCGTAACCGACCGCCCGTACCGCTCGTTGGCCAGCGTGCAAGCCCCCACCAGGCATACGGTCAAGCCGAATTGTGACCTATCACCCGATGGAGTGGCTTTGGCCCGCCGGGGCAACCGTCCGGCAGGCCGGGGTGTCGACAACGACGAAGGGAGGTGTGGCCCGTGACGGCAAACGTGCTGGAGCACCGACGGGCGAAGGCCTTCGCCGAGGCGCTGGAGGCCCACCAGGCGGAGCAACGCCGCGCGGCCACCGCCGAATCGGCCAACACCACTGCCGCCGAGTCCGGTTCGGTGGCGATGGCCGAACTGGTGGGTCTGGCCGACGCGCTGGGGGCACTGCCCGGACCAGCCCTGGACCGGGAGGTCCGGACGGTCCAACGCGCTCAGCTGATGGCCGCGTTCGAGCAGGCCTTCGCGGGCGGGCCGGGCGCCGCGGTGCCCCGCCAGCGCCGCCACCGGGCGATCCGGACGGCGCCGCGCGGCCGGTGGAGCCGCCGCTTCGCGATCGGCGGACTGGTCGCCGGGCTCGCCGTCGGCAGCCTGGCCGGCGCGGCCGCCGCAAGCACCAACGCCCTCCCCGGGGACACGCTGTACGGCATGAAGCGCGGTCTCGAAGGGCTCCGGCTCGACCTCGCGGACTCCGACTCGGAGCGCGGCGAACTGCTGCTCGGCAACGCCGCCACCCGGCTCGGCGAGGCCAACGCCCTGGTCGGGCAGGCCGGATCGACCACCGGGCTCAGCCCCGGCACGGTCGACCGGGTCCGCCGCGCGCTGGACGACATGCACGCCGACGCCCTCAAGGGCCGCGAACTGCTGCGTTCGGTCTACCGCAGCAACGGCTCGCTGGGCCCGATGCGCGCGCTGGCCGGCTTCGCCCACGACGAGGACGGCCGCTGGAGCGAGCTGCAGGGCCGGCTGCCGGTCCAACTCACCGAGCAGGCCCACCTGGTGAACCAGCTCTTCGACGACATAACCGAGGACGTCGCGCCCCTGCGCCTGGCCCAGCCCCCCGCCAAGAGCGGTGGACCGGGCGGCACCGGAGCGGGCGACGACTCCTCCTCGACCGGCTCCCCGGCCGGCACCGGTCCCGACGGCTCCGGCGCCGCACCCGGCTCCGCGCAGCCCCAGGGCGGCACGGGCAGCCGCCCCGGCACCGACCGCGCCCCGGACACCACCGGCAACGGCAGCACGGCCGGCGGCGGGGCCAAGGGCGGCGGACTGCCGAGCACCCTGCCCAGCAGCGCCCCGGACGCCGTCAACGGTCTGGTCGGCGACCTCACCAGCGGGCTCACCGGCAACCGGCCCTCGCCGAGCGCCGACGCGGCCCCGCCGAAGGCGCCCCAGCCGCCGTCCGGTGCGCCCAGCACGCCGAGCGGCGCCCAGCAGGGCGTGGACGTGCCTCCGCTGATCCCCGGCCTGCTGCCCGGGCTGCGGATCCTCGGCGGGAGCTGAGCGACGCGGGGGGGGGGGGGGGGGGGGGGGGGGGGGGGGGGGGGGGCGGGAGGGGGGGGGGGGGGGGGGGGGGGGGGGGGGGGGGGGGGGGGGGGGGGGGGG